>JAFYOM010000181.1 GCA_017560165.1 Parabacteroides sp. | reverse complement strand
TATTTGACTGATATTCATTCCCGGTTTCAAACGATTGGCATATAATGATTCTTGCCAGCCTTTTTTCATGAGTTTGACTTCTATAGGATTTAAAATACCTTGTATAAGATTCATTTCATAACGATGGCTTTGTTCCAAGAACAATGCATGTGCTCGGGCAGTTAATGTGTAACTGTCCGTCGAAACTTCTGATTCGATAGGCTCTACATAACAGAAATATCGATGTTGAGTTGCATCCGGATAAATTTGTATCTGTCGTAATTTTAAACCGAATTCTTGAAGGGCTTCACGGATAGGAGCTGTTACGACATCCGGATAGAATTTTTCACCACAGAGGTTTAGCACTTCACAACTTTTGGTTACAAATACGATCTTTGGAGTACGTCCGATAAAACCGGTTACTTCCACAACGTCCTTCATCTGATAGCGATAAAGTCCTCCCCAGGTTGTGACGATTAATTCATATTGTTTACCTATTTCTAATTCATGACAAAGTAGTGGAGTAATCTCTTTTGTTTCACTATCGATAGGAATAAACTCATAGAATGAGGTTGCTAAGGAGAGTGCTCCTGCAGGATCTTCAGGAATTAATGGAATATTAAATTTTGCTTCACTAGCTCCATAGCCTACATCCATCAAACGAGTTGTGGTAGGCAGATAAGGTCGAAGTTCTTCAACATATCGACCAACAGAGGCTGATAACCAGAACAATCCTAACATTAAATCCGGCCAATAAGTTACCGGGGTAAATGTTTTCCCTTCTTTTAAAAGGGCACGTAATGCTTTAGCACGCTCTGGATTAGGGTTTAACCAATTCGTTAGTTTATCTTGAATATCTGGATCGACTTGATCCATAAGATAGATTGTTCCTTGCTCGATGTCATTCAGTAATGCCTCTTGATTGGATTGTGCCATACGGATTAATGAGGTCAAACGTCCTGCGTTGTTACCGGCAATGATACGTATATCTGGACTTTCAATGGCAAAACGCATAATCATGTAATCACGAGCTGTTTCATTGCTGTTAAGCAAAATAAATAGAGGGAATGCCATCAGATGATCCATTCCGGTTTGTCCGATAGTCAGACCAGAAGCTGATACACAAGGAATACCACTTGGAGTATTTGACCAAACAGGCGCATTGGTTAAAGGTAATAGACATTTACCTGCAGCCTTTGGATTTTGTAGTACCCCCCCAAGAGAGGGTACTGCTTGCATACATTGTGCCAAACGTAACTTTTGTATCAGTGCACGTGCAACATTAGACATGTGGCTTTCTGGAATTAATTTGTCTTTTCCTGTTGTACCGGAGGTTTTCACAAATTGTTGTGTTCTTCCAGGGAAAAGCAAATCTTCTGCACCTTCTACCATCTTGTCGCTGTAAGGTTCGACATCATGCCAATCTGTTAAAGGCATTCGTTGTTGGAATTCTTGGATGGAATGTATGGAGTTAAAATCAAATTTCTTTCCAATTTCGCAATGAGAAGCCGATTGAAGGATTTCTGTCAACAAACGTTCTTGTACGGACTGAGGATCTGTATATCCTGCTAAAAGTTTTTCTCCTAATTGGTTATTAGGAGTACTTAACCATTCTTCTGTAATGTTGGGAATATTATTCATAGATTCTGTTCTTGAAATAATAATTTGCAAATATAAAGATTATTTTTTACTATTTGTAGGGAATAATTCCTTGCAAATCCCGAAAAGACCTTGTGGGATAGAAAAATACCGAATATGAGATTGGTTTCACCCAGTCATCTTATTCGGTATTGATATTTGTCGTTTTTATAAAATGAAAAATCTACTCTTCTTTATACCAAGAGGCATACATGTGATAGTTGTTTGCGATTTTTTGATTGATTTCTTTGGACTGTTCGGGGTCTACTTTCTTGACAAACTTGGCTGGTACACCTGCATAAATACTACCAGGTTCCACTTGTGTCTTACTTAATACTACTGATCCGGCAGCAACGATGGCCCCTTCTCCGATAACAGCATGGTCAAGAACTACTGATCCCATACCTACTAAAGCTCCGTTACAGATTTTTGCTCCATGGATAGTGACGTTATGGCCGATGGAAACATTATCTCCGATTTCAATCGTTGATTTTTCATATAAGGTATGCAAAACGGAACCGTCTTGTATGTTGACTCCGTTACCGATACGGATAGAGTTAACGTCTCCTCGTAAAACGGTTCCATACCAAATGCTGCAACCTTTACCAATCTGTACGTCTCCGATGATGGTGGCGTTTTCTGCCAAGAAAGTGTCTTCTCCGATTAGAGGGGTAAAACCTCTGACTGATCTTATTAATGCCATTGTTTGTCTCTTTTTTAGATTTCAGTTGTTTTTTCTTTTAACCATTCCTTTTCTTCTTCGTTTAAATGTGGACTTATCAGTTCGTATACCATTTGATGATACTTATTTAACCAAGCGTGTTCACGAGCAGAAAGCATAGATGGTATGACTAATTTAGTATCAATATAACATAAAGTAAGCGTTTCAAAACTTAGGAACTTTCCAAATTCAGTCTCACTGTCTTCACGAACCAGAACCATGTTCTCTGTGCGGATACCATATTCTCCGGGTCGATATAATGCTGGTTCATCACTTATTACCATACCAGGTTTCAATACAACCGGATTTTCTTCCATGCGGATACTTTGCGGTCCTTCGTGAACGTTGAGGCAGTGTCCGATACCGTGTCCTGTACCGTGTAAATAATTGATACCGGCATCCCATAGAGCTTTGCGTGCGAAGGCATCAATCTGGCAACCACGTGTACCTGTGGGAAACTTACATTTAGCAATACTGATGGTTCCTTTTAATGCACGGGTAAAATCTTTTTTCATTTGCTCTGTCGGTTCTTCGCAAAGGGCAATTGTACGAGTAATATCGGTTGTCCCATCTAAATATTGGGCTCCGGAGTCTATTAAATATAAACTGTCTGTTTGAAGTTCTGCGTCGGTTTCCGGTGTTGGAGAATAATGAACAATAGCCCCATGAGGTCCATAACTTGATATACTGGCAAAACTATCCATAATGTATTGGGGTTGTTCAGAGCGTAAGGCGGTTAGTTTAGCTGCGGCACTTAATTCTGTAACTTTTTCTCCTGTATTTAGCTGTTTCTCTAACCAGAAGAAGAATTTACTTATGGCTATACCGTCTTTAAGAACAGCATTGCGGAATCCTTTTATCTCTGTATCGTTTTTGATACTTTTTAGATGATTGGCAGGTGAAATGCTATCTATTAAGGTACAACTTTTGGGTAAAGCGTTATAGATTGCAACATTGGTTCGTTTTCCATCTATTAGTACACGGTAATTCTCGGGTAATCGAGAAAGATAAGTGGTTAACATTCCGTAGTCTGCTAACATAACTCCGTTTTGCTTTAAATGTTCACCAATTTCGATCGGAAGTTTTTTTGGGTTGACAAACAGTACATTCTCTTTTTCTGAAATAAAGGCATAACTGATAACGACCGGATTATAAGTAACGTCTGTCCCTCGTATATTGAATGTCCAAGCGATTTCGTCCAATGCTGATAATATGGTACAATCGGCACCGGCTTTATGTAACATTTTGTTGATTTCAATGATTTTATCTTCTATCGATTGTCCGGATAACTCGATAGGCATTTCGAACATAGGTGCATTAGGTATGGCTGGACGGTCTTTCCATAAAGAATCAATTAAAGATAGATTACTGTTTAAACTAATTCCTTTTTTTGATAAAGTAGACTCTAATGTTTGTGCTTCGATGATGCTGTAAGTCTCTCCATTCAGACCAACTGTATCTCCTTCTTGAAGTTCATTTAATAAGAAATCGGTGATACTGGGTGTTTCAGGTAACATTAATTTATAGAGCTCGATGCCTGTCCCTTCTAATTGATTGGATGCTTGTAAGAAATAACGAGAATCGGTCCATAGTCCTGCCTTTTTTGCTGTGATTACAATAGTTCCTGCGGAGCCATTGAATCCGGAAATCCATTCACGATATTTCCAGCAGTCTGCAGGATATTCACTCATGTGAGGATCTGAAGTTGGAATTAGATAGGCATCGATATGATGTTGTGTCATTACTTCTCTGAGAGCTGTGATACGCTCGGGAATATTTGTTTTCATTGTATTCTATTTTTTAGTTATTATGGCAAAGTTAGGAAACTTGGTAATTTTCTAACTAATTTTTGAGATAAATGTTTACATTTGTTTGATTTCTTGTTAGATAAGTAAAAATAATATTTATGTATAAAGGATTAGGTGATTTGAAGACGGTTCGTCTGAATGAAGAGAAGACTGCTGTTGTGATATTGGATCAGACTCGTTTGCCAGAAGAAGAGGTGTATATATCTCTCTTTACAGCCGAAGAAATAAGAGATGCTATTTATAAATTAAAGGTACGTGGGGCTCCTGCTATCGGTATTACAGCTGCTTATGGTATTTATATTTGTAGTAAACAGATTGTGGCTTCTTCTTTTGATGTCTTTTTTTGTGAGTTTAGTCGAATAAAAGATTATTTGGCATCTTCTCGTCCGACAGCAGTCAATTTAACGGCTGCTTTGAATCGTATGGAACAAGTGGTGTTGAATCACCGGGATGTTTCGATTGATCTCCTAATACATTTATTATATAAAGAGTCTGTAAATATTAGAGAGGAGGATGCTGTGGCATGTCGGAAGATAGGAGAAAACTGTCTTTCTTTGTTGCGCCCGGGTATGGGGCTTTTGACACACTGTAATGCAGGGCATTTGGCAGTTTCAGAGTATGGAACAGCTTTATCACCTATCTATATGGGAGAGGAACGTGGGTATGGTTTTAAAGTTTTTGCAGATGAAACACGTCCTTTGTTGCAAGGAGCACGTTTGACTGCTTATGAATTACAAAAGGCAGGTGTGGATGTGACGTTGATTTGTGATAATATGGCTTCTGTTGTGATGCAAAAAGGATGGATTCAAGCGGTAGTAGTTGGTTGTGATCGAATTGCTGCAAATGGAGATGTTGCAAATAAGATCGGAACCTCTGGAGTGGCTATTCTAGCACGTCATTATGGTATCCCTTTTTATGTACTAGGTCCTACTTCGACAATTGATTTAGATTGTCCTACAGGAGATAAAATAGTAATAGAAGAACGTGATTCGAAGGAAGTAACAGATATGTGGTATTGTTCAAAGATGGCACCAAAGGAGGTGAAGGTATATAATCCTGCATTTGATGTGACACCGCATGAGTTGATTTCTGCAATTATTACAGAGAAAGGGATTGTTTATCCACCTTTTACAGAACTGTCTAAATGATAGTTTTTGGGAAAATATTTTAAAGAAAGTTTTGCTAATACCGAAACAATCAGTAATTTTGCTGCCCGATTTGTAGATTAGAGTAATTAAACAATATAATAAATTAAATTATGATCGTAGTTCCATTAAAAGAAGGCGAAAACATTGAAAAAGCGCTAAAGAAATTTAAAAGAAAATTTGAAAAAACAGGAGTTGTAAAAGAATTGAGAAATCGTCAAGCATTCGAAAAGCCTTCTGTTACAAAGAGAAAACAGACTATGCGTGCTATTTATGTTCAGCACTTGCAGCAGGTAGAAGAATAAAAATACAAAATCTGTCTATCGGACTTGTTTTATTGAATTCTTATTCCTATATTCGTTGCATAAAATAAATGCAGCGTGAATGTGCAGTTTGATTCATTTTTAGATTATCTTCGGTATGAACGGAATTATTCCGAATATACGATTGGTGCTTATTTGAAGGATTTGCAGCAGTTTGAAGATTTTGTAAAAGATAGAAAAGAAGGCATATTCCTGTCGGAGGAAATAGATACAGATATTGTTAGAAATTGGATTGTCTATTTATTGGATAATGGAATTTCACCTGTATCGGTTAACCGGAAGTTAAGTTCTTTGAAATCTTTTTTTAAATTCCTTACGAAACAGGGAATCATCATGACAAACCCGTTGAGGTTTGTTGTCGGACCGAAAACAAGGAAGTCTTTACCTGCTTTTATAAAGGAGGTAGATATGGATTTATTGTTGGATGGTGCAGATTTTGGTGATGATTATGAGGGGGTTAGAGATCGTTTGATTTTGGAAATGCTTTATGATACAGGTGTTCGAAGATCAGAACTGATATATTTGAAAGATGTAGATGTTGATTTTGATGCTATGCGGATTAAAGTAACAGGAAAACGAAATAAACAACGGTTGATCCCTTTTGCGGAAAGATTAAAGGATTTGATGCTAGCATATAATACCATCGAC
>JAFYOM010000180.1 GCA_017560165.1 Parabacteroides sp. | reverse complement strand
TACTACATGATTGTTTGAATACAGGAGATTTTCCCGATAAAGGTGCTCATTTTATAGGTAGAGCTGGTAATGATATTGAAATCATAAATTCATTATCTTTAATAGATAAAGATCTTGATTTAGATTATATGGTTAATAAAGGTGGCGCAAATTCTACTTATGAAAATTTATATTATTATTCCGACACAGACTATGACATTAATCCATATGCAGATCCTCTCATAATAGATAAGATTTCAAAACCTAATAGTTATCAAGGTTGGGATATAAATGGAGATAGTAGCATATGGTCAATTCCTACTGTAAATTCCGGTAAATCCTATCCTATTCCATTCAAATCAGAAATGACAATTAATTAATAAAGTTAAAAAATATGAGACGTTTTTTTCATTATTTATTCTTAATCATTTTTATCTGCCTAACTTTCTCATGTACTGAGGATGTTCTTTTTGATAAATATGAAGATGTTAAGGTTGAAGATTTTGGTACACATCGAATAACGACTTTCAGAATACCACATCATCAAGCTTCACCAACCATTGATAGTGTGGATGTTATACAAATCGGAGGAAATTATGTGGAAAGATTGAAGGCCGATATCTCTAATATAGACAAAAATCAATCAAAAGTAGAAGTTACGATTACTAATGAAAGAGGTATTCCAAATGGAACATATGTCATCAAATTCGATACTATATCCAGTAATCGTTTTATTGCAGATATTGATAAAGAACAAATATTCATCAATGATATTGTAAATGGTGAATATCAAATACATTTTAAAGGGATTGATCAGGGAAATGGAACCCGATTACATCCATACAAAGTAAAGAATAACAATCTATTCAATAAATTAATTAAAGCACTTTCTTCAGATCCTTACAAAGGAGCCGGATTTTATTTCATACAAACAACTGATATACAATGGAGCAATGATGAAAGTAACCAGGGTGAAGGTCTATCGTCACAAAAGTTTGCAGGTGTTTATGACGGAAGCTATTATTCATTAAATAACATTACAATCAACGGTAAAGACTCTGCCGGTATATTTACCACACTTACGAATGGTGCTACCATTAAAAATCTTACTCTCAATCATGTTAGTTTAAGCAATGGAAAAAAAATGGGAGCTATTGCCGGGGTATCTGAATATACAGTCAAACTAAGTAACCTCGAAATCTCCGGGAATATATCAGGAACAGAAGCGATTGGAGGACTTATCGGTTCTGTTAATGGGGATCTTTATCTTCACGATATATCCATCAACTCATCCATTTTAGGTTCTAATAATGTAGGAGGACTTATCGGTTGTTTAAAGGGGTATTGCTCGATTCATACATTCAATATCTCCAGCAGTTTCAGAGTCGGAAGTGATAATGTATCCAATTCAAATAAGAGTGAAAACGTTGGAGGTATCATTGGATGTGTAGATAATGGAACATTTTATATTCAAAATGCAAATATCATACATACATCATCAAAAGATGATAATCTAAAAATAGTTACTGGAAGTACAAATGTGGGAGGTTTCATCGGAAATATTAAAAAACTCGGTAATCCCAGTACAATTATACATTCTAAAGTAATCAGTCCCATTCATACAAACAATTATGGTGGTGGATTTATAGGACAAGCTAATCTAAATAATGAATTATCAATTACAGATTGTCAATCATGTCCCATCATGAAACAAGGCAACTACATTGGAGGAATAATAGGGAAACTTGCCTATTATTCTGAAAACTTACTTTCATTCAGCAACAACAATGTTGTTGCTAGTGACAATAGTGATATTACAATTAGTGGAGGTGATTATGTTGGAGGACTTTTTGGTTTTTTGGAAGTCAAATCTCTCTCATTGCAAGGTGAAAATTATATCATGACAAACATCAAAGGTAACGCTAATGTTGGTGGATTGGTAGGTAAAATGTACAAATCCGAATTAAACATTGGTACTCCTTTATATGGTAAAGCAGGAACAACCATTACCGGATTGTACATTGAAGCAAACACCATTGCCGGAGGTATTGTAGGAGCAATGGATACTTCATTCCTCAAAGGTCCTCAATCCCTATCTCCCACGTCAAGTATAAATAAATTTGACGAAAAGAAAGCTTCTATTATTTGTACCATAAATGGTTCAGGAAATAGTATCGGTGGTGCTGTAGGTAAAGCAACTTA
>JAFYOM010000179.1 GCA_017560165.1 Parabacteroides sp. | reverse complement strand
TAACAATATAAAAACTAAGACTTTACAATTATATAGTATAAATTTAAAATATAAATGCCATTTTTTCTTAAAGATTAATTATATTTGTATCAAAATAAAATATAAACATACAAATAAAAACTTTTATGGCACACCATCAATTAGATGACTTAGACGAGAAGATATTAAAACTAATCATAGGAAATGCTCGTATTCCTTTTCTTGAAGTAGCAAGAGAATGTAATGTATCAGGAGCTGCAATACATCAACGCATTCAGAAACTAACTAATTTAGGCGTAATAAAAGGATCTGAGTTTATTTTGGATAATACCAAAGTTGGATATGAAACGTGCGCTTATATGGGTTTATATCTTAAATCACCCGGACAATTCACAGCTGTAACAGAAGCATTAAAAGAAATACCAGAAGTCGTAGAATGTCACTATACAACCGGACAATATGATTTATTTATTAAAATCTATGCTAAAAATAATCAGCATCTACTGAATATTATACACAATAAACTACAACCACTGGGACTTGCACGTACAGAATCTCTTATTTCTTTTAAGGAGGCTTTTAAACGACAAATACCTATTGATATTGAAGATAAAGAATAAAAAAAAAAACTCCATACAGTTCATCTTATTTACTGTATGGAGTTTTTTTATGAAGAGATTTTTTTAAAAATCTGCATTCTTTGGAGTACGTGGGAAAGGTATTACATCACGAATATTTGCCATACCTGTTACAAACAACAATAAACGTTCAAATCCTAAACCAAAACCAGAATGAGGAACAGTACCAAAACGACGAGTATCCAAATACCACCACATATCTTTCATTGGAATACCTAACTCATTGATTCGATTTAATAGCTTATCATAATCAGCCTCACGCTCAGATCCACCAATTATTTCTCCAATTTTCGGGAACAAAACATCCATTGCACGAACAGTCTTACCATCTTCATTCTGCTTCATGTAAAATGCTTTTATTTCCTTCGGATAATCAGTTAGAATAACAGGACGTTTAAAGTGTTCTTCTACCAAATAACGTTCATGTTCTGAAGCCAAATCAACACCCCAATAAATAGGGAATTCAAACTTATGACCATTTGCTACAGCTTCTTCAAGAATCTTGATACCTTCTGTATATGGTAAACGTACAAATTCATCTTTTAAAACACCCTGTAAACGTTCAATCAAGCCCTTATCAAACATATCATTTAAGAACTTAACATCATCCATACAGTTATCCAAAGCCCATTGTACACAATACTTAATGAATTCTTCAGCTAACTCCATGTTATCCTGAATATCATTGAAAGCAACTTCTGGTTCAATCATCCAGAATTCTGCTAAATGACGAGGAGTATTAGAATTCTCAGCACGGAAAGTAGGACCAAACGTATAAATCTGTCCCAAAGCTGTAGCTGCTAACTCGCCTTCCAACTGTCCAGAAACAGTCAAACTAGCCTGTTTGCCGAAGAAATCATTATCATAAATAATTGAACCATTTTCATCTTTCTTCAAATCATACAAGTTCATGGTAGTAACCTGAAACATCTGACCAGCACCTTCACAGTCTGAAGCTGTAATTAGCGGAGTATGAAAATAGAAGAAACCTTTATCATGGAAAAACTTGTGAATAGCATAAGCCATATTATGACGGATACGGAAAACTGCACCAAATGTATTAGTACGTGGACGCAAGTGAGCAATCTCACGCAAGAATTCCATAGAATGTCCCTTTTTCTGCAAAGGATAAGTGTTAGGATCAGCTGTTCCATAAATTTCAATTTCAGTAGCCTGAATTTCTACACTCTGTCCTTTTCCTTGTGACTGAACCAATGTTCCATTCACACTTATACTAGCACCTGTAGTAATCGGTTTAAGATATTCTTCACCTAATTTATCTACATCGACAACAATCTGTACATTGTTAATAGTAGAGCCATCATTTAATGCAATAAAATTAACCTGCTTACTACCACGTCGAGTACGCACC
>JAFYOM010000178.1 GCA_017560165.1 Parabacteroides sp. | reverse complement strand
CACTCCTAACTTTGCATATGGATGATCCTTATCCAATTTAGAAATAGCATCCAATGGATTTCCTTCGCTTCCATATAATTCAAACGAACCGGAAAAGAAATGAAGAGCACTCTGACCGGATGAGATAATCAAGCATTTTTGTCCTTTTTTAGACAAGGAAATACCGGTCACCAATCCGCTTAATCCTCCTCCTATTATAATTGTATCAAATTTCATGATCCTACTCTTTTTTATTTCTCAGCAAATGTATCAAGACCACAAATGCCTTCATAAACCCATGATGTAAACTGTGTTTCACAAAGTGTATCACCCCAAGCAACCGGATACATACCACGCCAACGTTCATTCAAGAAATCAGCCAAATCCTCTTGAGCTTTCTCCGCACAACCATTGGCTTTACTCAAAAGTCCGGCAGCACGACAAGCACAAAGCTCTCCTTGACAGGTACCCATTCCGACACGTGTACGACGACGTAAATTAATCAAATTCTGTACACGAAGCTCCTTTATTGCATAATCAACCTCTCCGATAGACACCTCTTCACATTCGCAAACAAGTGAACGATCATACCTGTTATCTGCAGAAATCTTCTTACTCATCGAACCATGGCGACCTTCGGCAGCACGAGTACCGATACTAACCTTTGGAGCCACATACTCTTTATCTGATTTCCGTTCTTCTGATTCTTCTTTATATTCAGAACCCGGTAAACAAATTTCAGCAGTCTGACATTTTTTATCTATATTCAATTTTTTACATACCAAATCGGTAGCCCATTCAGCCATCAAACGATAAGTCATCAACTTACCTCCCGTAATTGTAATAAACCCGGGAATATCATCACGCGTCTCATGATCCAAACAAACAATACCACGACTGATACTACGACCTGAAGGATCATTATCTGCGGCAACCAACGGACGAACCCCTGCATAAGCACGCAAAATACGAGTCGTTGCCAAACTTGGGGCCAATTTTTCACCCTCACGAAGTAACAAATCTACCTCTTCCGGAGTAACTTGCATATTATCAATTTCATCGTACGGCACACGACTGGAGGTTGTACCTATCACACAAATCGTATCACCCGGAACCAGAATATCTGCATCAGCAGGCTTACGACAACGATTTAATACCAGATTGTTCACACGATGTCCGAAGATTAACAAAGCCCCTTTTGCCGGGAACATATTGACCGTTGCACCGGCCATTTCCGCAATACGATGTCCCCAAATACCGGCAGCATTAACGGTTATCGTACCATAAACCTCTAATTCCTGTTTAGTCTGGTTATTAAAAAGTTTAACCCCTACCACTCGTTTACCATCTTTGATAAAGCCTATTACTTCATGGTAAGTCAATATTTCAGCGCCATGCAAACGAGCATCCAACGCATTGGCTGTTGTTAAGCGGAAAGGATCGACAGAACCATCCGGCACACGTACTGCACCGATCAATGTAGGGTTAACAGAAGGTTCCAATCGCTTCGCCTCTTCCGGATCTATTGCTTCAGCACGAATACCGGCACGCGTACAAGCATCAATGAATGTATTTTGAAAACCTAAATCATCTTCCGGTAAGGTAATAAACAAACCATCAGTCTCTTCCACACAATGACGTGCAACCTTACGCAAAATCATATTTTCTTCTATACACTCTGTTGCCGACTCTTGATCAGTTACGGCATATCTTGCCCCACTATGAAGCAATCCATGGTTACGTCCTGTTGCACCATTCGTCAAATCAGAGCGCTCAACTAAAAGAGTTTTCAATCCTCTCAACGCACAATCACGAGCCGTACCGGCACCAGTGATTCCACCTCCGATAATGATGACATCGAAATGTTTATTTTTATTTTTCCCCATGAATTTATGTAGACTCTGTATTCTTTACGGTAAAAATTCAAGAATATAACCTCCCAATTAGGCTATCCCCACAAAAATAATATATATTTTCAAGCACGACAAAATTATGTAACATAAAAAAGTAATACTAGGAATGTTTCCTCTGTCATATCAGGATATACTTTATCTAGGATTTAAAAAGCAGACACAAAAAACATCATACATGCTAGTTCAGAGCAAAAAAAATCCCGCCAAAGCGGGATCTTAAGTTAAATTCAGGTTTATTTTGGGATTATCAATCTTACCTCCAGATAGCATACAATGTCAGATTGGCATTCAAATTCATAATATCACCATCATGATATTCACGACCTTTGCTATTATCCCCATCAGCTCTTGTATGCCAACGAACAAAAGTTTTTCCAGTAAGATTTCGATATGTAGGTCCTACTAGCAAACTATTTGTTGAAACCACAATATTCTGGATAGCAGTTGTAGCATTCGTTGAAGGGTCAAATATACCT
>JAFYOM010000001.1 GCA_017560165.1 Parabacteroides sp. | reverse complement strand
CCAGCAATCGCGTTTGATTCGGCTGTTTTCTTAAATGACAACTCTTTACCATTTATCTTGAAATGAATATCGTCTCCTTTCTCTTCAAATTCACCTACCTCTAACACGCTAGCTAAGGTTGAATTACCAGTATCTAATTTAGCCAATACATCCCATTCGACACCCTCAGCAAATTCCAATTTAACAGATTCTACATATCCGGCAACTTTTTCTTGTAAATAAAATAATGTAGGATCAGTTAACTCATTCAATAAGATATTGATAAAATTTACACCGATCACTTCGGTTATACCCGATGTTCCAGGACTAGCATTGATTTCGAGCACTACATTATCACCAAGTTCCTTATTAGATCCTTTTACCAAAGGCATGATATCAACCGCGCACCAAGGTAAATGAGATAACTTAGCTGTCTTTAATGCGATCTGTTCTTGTTCTGGGGTTAATGTAACCGGTTCAGCTTCAGCTCCCAAAGATACATTCGATCTAAAATCACCGGAGAGTTTTACGCGCTTCATAGCTGCTAAGATAACCTGCCTATCACGTAATGTTAATACATGCACTCTGATATCACCCCCATCAGCTTCCTCCTTACGTTGAATCAAAATTTTCCGCTCAGCATCAACGGCAAATATTAATTGAAGGATCGCATATAATCTTTTTCCATCGATTAATGCTACACCACATCCACCATGTCCGTCTAGGATTTTTAATACGAATTGTAAATCATTATTCTTATCAGAATCATCTTTTGACCACTCTTTATAAATACTTGTAAGAGCTTCATGATATAACTTTTCATCATATAAAATCTCTTTGGTCATCAATGTAAAATTCGGTTGTGGAATTTCACCTTTTTGAAATAAAACTGCGGAATCATATTTATCACTAGCCAATGCTGAATATTTTACTGGGTTCAATACTAAGAAACCTCTATCCTGCAATATCTGTACAATATGCTCACATTCATCTTCTCCTTGAACTCCAAGTCTCGAAAATACTAATGTATCAATATTAGATTCATTTTCGATAACGAATTCATTTTCACCATCATTAATGGTAATCTTAGATTCATCCTCCTCCAGATCCATCTCAGCTGCAACAAATACATGTAATTCGGGTACAATGTCGGTAGATTTTAGATTCTCGATAGCATCTACTATATTTCCCAAAGTTTTATTATTCTTAGGGTCACGATCATTAGTAAATACTATAATATGTTTGAATATGTTTGATGGCTTTGCTCCCAAATCAGCATATATGACCTCAATTTTATCACTCGGTTTAACCACATTCTTCTCAGTCTTCTCAGTCTTCTCAGTCTTCTCAGTCTTCTCAGTATCCGCTTCTTTTTTCTTCTCAACTATTGTACTAATAGTAGGTTGATATTGTTCAAATAGATGTTTAACATCCTGGATGTTACTATAATCCGTCATATTATATAAATTCTAGTAAATTTCTATACGAATAATAGTATATTATGATATGTATTTTAAATGAAACATAATGAATAAATGTACTTTATTAGTCGATGGTAACTGGATGCTTCAGAGTAGAACCGCGGTATTATTCGATAAATTCGAAAAGAATAATCCACTAAACATTAAGCAAGCAGCTGCTGACGAGTTAACTGAATTAATGGCAAGATCTATTAACGTCGTTATTAATCGATTTAGATGTATAGATAATATAGTTATAGTTGCGGATGGAGGAAGTTGGCGTAAACAATTACCGATACCATCCAGTGTCTCAGAAATAGTATATAAAGGTAATCGTCAACTAGATAAAGAATTCGATTGGGATCTTATATATAAGACTTTTAATACATTTATTGATCATTGTAAGTCTATAGGATTAACTGTCACACAATTCCCTAATATAGAAGGGGATGACTGGATATGGTATTGGACAAAAAGATTAAATGCTGAAGGTACAAGTTGTGTTATCTGGTCAGTCGATAATGACCTTAAACAATTAGTCCAATTAGATCCGACAACCAAAGCATTTACAGTATGGTATAATGATAAGAATGGATTATGGATCAATGACATCCAGCAAGAAAAACCAATAAGTGATATAGATTTCTTCTTAAATCCACAATATCAATCTCCAATTTTAGAATCACTCAAATCCAGAGCGAAATCATCAGTGAATTATATAAACCCAAATTCGATCATTTTATCTAAAATCATATGCGGTGATTCCGGTGATAATATTAAGTCAGTATTCAGATATCAGAAAAATAATAGAACATATAAAGTTACTGAAAAAGTATGTGATAAGATGATGACTGAATTGAATATCAACAATATAGATGATTTAATTCAAAACGTTAAAAGCGTAGCGAAATGGATATGTTCTCAATCGACGTATAAAAGTTATTCCCCAGACCAATCAAAAATTGAAGAAATGATTGAATATAATATTAAATTGGTTTGGTTGGATGAGCATGTGATCCCAACTACATTGATCACAACAATGACTCAACAAGAATATAAGGAATATGACATATCCTACATTAAATCAAATTATAAGATCTTGATTAAATCAAATGAGGAAGATTTTATGAGAAATTTGTTCGAAGATATGTAAATTTTTACAGACTTTCAGTATATTATTATAGTGAGTGAATAACTCCAATATGTTAAACAAATAAATTTTAAAAGATTATGTCCAATTTTGTAGACGAAATTTACGATTTCAATCCTCAAAATCTTGAGGTATTTAACGAGCCGGCAAAGGCTACTTATGATCAAAACATTTACAAAACCAATCCAGCAAATTCTAAGAGTTCAGATGGTCATTACAGATCTGTTGTGAGGATTATTTACAACGCATCAAACATTAAAAAATCTGTAGTAGATCAGGCAACCTATGCGATGAAAGATCAGGATGGATTTTTTATGGTACGTTCAGTATTATCTGAAGGATCACGCGAATGTCCTATTTTCAAGGGATGGAAAAAATTGTGGTTTAGT
>JAFYOM010000014.1 GCA_017560165.1 Parabacteroides sp. | reverse complement strand
TAGTTCTTTGGATTAGATTCATTAGTGTCTCCTTCTTTTAAATATATTTCTATAACTTTATATGGTTTTGTATCATTTGCGTTCGAACATAAAATATCGATTGTATCATATCCACATTCGGACACATCCTGTAGATCACAATTCTCAACATAGAATAACCCATTCAGATATACGTTAGAAATTCTATGCTGTTTACCGAGCATCCATACTGTTTTCATATGATCAAACAATTCTGCTATCTTAACAGGATCTCTATCAGCCAAACGGTATATAGTATTATTGTAATTTAAATCATCAATATCCATCTTAATGAAATCATCAAAAGATATTCTCTCAGATACATACTTCTCAGATTTCATCCATGATAATTCCATATTAAATTTATGAATGAAATCATCAACGACATATGTTGATTGTGTAGGCTGACCGGGATTGGTTCGAACCTTAAACAATTCATCGATACATTTCTCCTCTTCGAAAACCTTATCAATGATTTCTTTATACTCTTTGAAGACAGGATCATCAACATACAGTGTAGCAGCTGAGCTTTCTTTTAAATTGGGAAAACCGAATAAATATCTCAATATCGGTCGTGAATGTGGTTTATTTGGATCGAACATGCCAATTTCATCAATTGATATTTCAACACCCGGGTTATGCAATACGGTCTTGTTCCACATATTTATTGACCAATTATAAGTGTCAGATCCAATATTGAACCTGCATCTATAACCGTCTTTCATACGCGGATCATAATCATTCTTGAAATTGTGTTCATAAAGCCAATCTTCAGTCCTGACCATTATTGCATCGATGATGAACGCCTGAAGATATATTGTTTCAAATTCACCTTTTAATTTATCATGTACGGATTGCCAAAACATAATACACCCTCCTGTATTGTTTATTCTATTTCAGATAAAATATCATTTATTATTTTATCTGATTCTTTTTCTGCTTGTTCTTCTATTTTACGATCTTCTTCTTCGATGCGTTTTCTTTCATTTTCTTCTTCTAATAAACGTGCTTGTTCTTCTGCAAGACTCTCCGAGAAGGAATCGTCTTGTAGATGACATGATAACATAAAAGATACCCGGGATTTAATAGCAGTATCGATTACCCACCATTCATCATTTTCATGATTTGATATTATTTTATCAATTACCTTTTCTATGAGCTTTTCCTCACTCTTTGTCAGAGTATGAAAGCTCGCATTCTCAAACATTCTTGCATTTTTCATGAAACATTTCTCCTTTCACAAAAATAAAATATATGGGGCCACTAAGGCCCCATTATTAATTAATACATCTGTTGCTAATATTGGATTCACACTTCATCGTATGGATCATAATCCTCATCCTCATCGGGATTACGTTTCATGCGTTTACGGAATTCTACTGGCGGATAATCTTCACGATAACTACCTACACCGTATGAACGAGGATAGACAATATCATCATTAGATCTATCCATATCAGCACCGTTGTTGGTGTTATCCTTCACGAGCGTGAGATGAATCTTATCAACATAATCATTAATGTTGGTAGTTCCGTCCTTATGCATATACCGATAATCAAACATCAATCTGCCTTCTGCAGCTTCAATGTGTGAATACTCGGGAGAATACACTACCCTTGTCTGGTATGCAAATTCAATACATGATCCATATGCTCGAATGATCATGATCATTGTATTCTGGAATCTGGGATCGCCATCGATGGTAAGATTCCATATTGATCCGAGATTAATCTTAGATGCGTCAATCATCCAATTTTCACTGGATATGATGACATCATTAGGATTGATGAGTTCATCACCATGATATATTTTAACTTTACCATCCACAAAGTGTTCAACAGGAATACTAATATTGATATTGACACCCGGAACATATTTTTCCCCACAAATTTCCTGGCCTGGGTATATTCTACCCTGACGAATAACGCCACTCTCATTGATCAGCACCCTTGTGAAGTGTATCATACGTGATTCATATATGGGCATATGATTACCATCATACTTTCCAACAGGACCACAATATTCGAGTGCAACGGGATATTTCTCACCGTTGATTTCGAGCGTGTAATTATCACCACACTCGAAAGCATGTGCTTTGAACCTGATTAAATCATCACATTTCTTGATTAAATTTTTCATTTGTTTATACCTCCTGGATTTTAATATTATAAAATGTAATGGGTGTTCAATATCACCCATTACATTTCTATGCTGTTATATTTTATTCTGCTTTTCTAACGCCTTTCTCTCATTATATGATAACAGTTCTCCTGTTGTCTTTTTGAGAGTTGTGTTGTATCCGCAACCTTTAAGAGAAAGGATATATTCTTCAACACGGACTTTAGAAAGTTCACCGTGCGACAAAACACAATCCAAAGCAAAATGTTCAATGGTTTTCTGGAGTATGTTTCTCTGATCTGCATGAACCTCCCATTTCCATGCTTTGTATTTTTCTTCGAGAAATTTTCTAAGTTTCTCGAATTTGATTCTGTAACCAGATATCACGGCATTGGGATCAACATTAATCTTTCTCCAGAATGTATCCGACACCCACTTCGGAGCTTCGGGGAGTTTTCTTATTTTGGCATATTTGCCGTTTGTATTGCAATAATAAGTGTGATACTCTTCATTCCAATTATCCGGTTCTTCTGTTGTTACGACATATTGATATTTTGGAATACTAAACATGTCGTTTTTATCTGTTAATGCGGAAATCAACTTTTCGCATAATTCCACAAAAGTCTCGGATAAATCATAAACAATATACAATTTATCCATAGCATGATGCAAATCGGTTTTCACATGATCTGGGGTTTTCGATCCATATCCCATTGCTTTGCAGTATTCAAGGAACTTTTTCCTTTTAACTACATTTGATGAAAATTTTGGTGGCCTATTTGATCGAACAAACACTGGTGATGATGTAGGTGTGTTTTCACTTGCAATTTTATGCAAGTACTTCCTTCTGTCTTTAAGAATATCATTAACAGAAGAACAATATTCTTTTATTTCATCAATATCTTTGTCGGGGTATTTTTTCGCCACAGTTATTGCGGATAATAATGGAAGGAGACCTTCAATATTACGAGGGCAATCCATCTTTAGAAAAGCATACTCGTCACAAGTAGCTTCAACAGCAATTTCTTCTATACTATTTTCATTATAGAAGAATCTGTCTTTGTACCATTTTACGAATGGTTCCGTGGAGATTTCTCCAATCTCCAGCATTATGTGTCCGACTTCATGATAGAAGTCGAACATTAACTGATTGGATGGCCTATCGGTTTGATTAATCATAATCAACCATTCTCCTGTCAACGTATGATAATCGTGATCAAGATACGATGATTCATTATTCTCATCATCCCAATCAAGAATGACGCTGATACCATCAACATCAACTGTCATCTTTCTCTCATCATAGTTGATGTTGTTTAAAAAGGTTTTGAACTTTTTTGTTTTTGATTTCTCAGTTTTCATTTTAATACATCCTTTCTGATATCATTAAAAATTTATTGTTGTTGATATCAATATAATAATATACATATGAAAAGAAGAAAAAATAAGGTGGGGGCATTTGCCCCCGTAAATCACACACATATCCGTATAAGTTACTTTTGGAGATATTCTATATGAACAAGGTATGACCTTGTAATCTTCCATAGGTGGAATGTATAATATTATACATACCACCCATCATGTGAAAGGATGTTGTGATCATCATGACGATGACCTTTATGGGCTTATGGGTCTGAAGCCCTGGTGACCCTACTGAGAGTTGAACTCAGGTCGCCTCCGTGAAAGGGAGGTGTCTTGACCACTTGACTATAGGGCCATTGGTAGCACATGTCAGATTTGAACTGACGACCTTCTGGGTATGAACCAGACGCTCTTGCCATCTGAGCTAATGTGCTATATTGGTTGGAGTAGTGTGAGTTAAAGCCCACACTACCCTATGGTTTCCATGGCAGGGGTCGAACCTGCGATCATGGGGCCAAAACCCATTGTCTTGCCACTTGACTACATGGAAATATACTTTGCTGATGGTGTTCTTACATGAGCCACATAACCCGAAGGATGGTCTCTTACTTGAACTACGTAGGAAGTTTTCATTTAAAACGGTGACACAAACAATCTGGCCACATCTGCATCAGCAATAAGCATACTGTTTCTTGATATTCACGTATATACGGGTGACGAACCCCTTTGTCATGAAGTCTTCCCAAACTTCCTTTCATAACGTCGACGGTTTAACGTACATGCACTGAGCACCGCCTCCGATCAAGAAACATGAGTTTGAACTATGATTCGCTACTAACGATGTGGCCACCATCTTGGACCAAGATCATCGCCGTCATACTGGGTTAGTTGATTCCCATACCCGATCACGACCAGTAACCCCTAATCCAGGGAAGCTATATATCATTTCAAGACAACCCCGAGTCCTCACGGATGTTCAAACTCTGAGAAACATTAACCGAGAACGTCTCATTCCCGGGCGTTTATTACCCACCATGTTTGGCATGTTAATGATTTCTCTTTGGTACCTGAGGTGGGACTCGAACCCACAGTTGTCTTTCGACACTTGATTTTGAGTCAAGCTCCTAAACCAATTCGGATACTCAGGTATATTTAAATATATTTCAAACCCGCATATGCCAGAGGGATGAACTTATTATGTCATCTTTTAAACTGCCCGTAAAACGACCGTTAAACATATGCGGGTGAAATATCAGAGGTCTGCCGGCGGAGGTTCAATCCTTGGCTCTGGAAGAACTTATACTTGTAATCCAGTTAGCACATTTTACCGGCAGTCCATTCAGCTATTTCGGAGGAATTTCATCCCCATCGGGAATACAGAAGATTTGACTTCGCATACACCCCAGTATTTTATAAGCTCTGGTATTGTACAATTCCCAGAGTTCATTCACAACGCTCATTATACCCATTTCGGGATCGAACCTACCCATCCAACTCAAGCCCTCTCAACAGAGGTGAGCCGCTAAGCTCCCACGTCATGACGTGTTTTGTTTTAAGGATCTCCCCAACCGGAGTGTGGATATAATGATGCACTTCAGATTTCAATCATTGACCAACCCCATCATAGGTGTCTGCAGGTGGTCATCCCGTGGTACCATACGACAGAGAACGATATCCATCATCTGTTACGTTTAGTGAACTATATCAAAGGTAGTGACAGTCACCGCCTATTGATGTATTATATTGTATTAGTATGATAAAGAATTATTTATTTTCTTCTTCGTTATTTGGACAGTTGCATTCGTCACAAAAACGTTTTGTTTTTGATTTTGTTTTATTATTTGTTGATGCAGATTTAGTTTCTTTATCTATTACAGCATTTTCAACTTTCTCTTTTTCTTTCTTATTCTTTGCAAGTTTCTTACGTCTTTCATTTCTTGCAATTTGTTTGTTCTTTGGTTCATTTTCTTTCAACCATTCTTCAACAAACTTTGCAAGTTTATTTCTGTTTCCGAAATATTCCTTTGCAATACACATTGCAAGACCCATCTCTGGATCATACTTATCTCGAGGAGATGTCTTAGACACAACAACTTTATCATTCTTATTTGTATCTTTGAATACAACAGTTGTGGTCTTCTTTGTCTTATTGAAGAATACTTTCTTTATTGGAAGAAGATTGGTAGATTCGATTTCTTTTTCATCATTTTCTGTTATTGGTTTAAAAGTATTGGTCTTGACAAACATGAGAGGATCTATGACAGGTTCGAGTTTTCCATATTGATTATAACAGTAAGTTGGATGAAGATTTTTCAAGTTAACCAATTCAACGGGTTCCCATCCAGTTGGATCTGATGCTGCTTTTTCTATTTCGTCACATAATCTTTCGATATGATTAAAGAAACGATCCTTCAATTTATCATATAATCTCCGCATAAATTCTTCTGGGAAATCATCAAATTTAGATTTTGCGTTAAAGCAAATGGTGGTGTTGTCATCCATCGTTATATTCACATTATCTTTTGAATTTGTCCAAATTTTCCAACACCCATTTTCAAAGCGTGCGCCGATACACGCACCCGCATGCGACGAAGCATCACTACAAAACCAATAGAATGCACCTGCATTAGAGCTATTAGTCCAGCGACCGCCTTCGTCTACATATTTCTTGATGGTTGGCTTCATGTATTCATACATAATATCATACAACTCAAATTGAGATATGATTTTGGATTCTTTCTTTTCTTTGTCATTATTCACTTTCATTTCCTCTTTTCTATAAATTTTTCTATAGATATTTGTAAACACACCGAATTTCAATGTGTTATACAATTTTTGAAAAGCACAAATAACCGCGAAATCTGTATGATTCAATAAATTAATATCAAGAGCGATACCGTTTCGATTTATTGTGATTAATTTATTATCTTTGGAATATATCCCTATGGATATTTCGTCAGTATTACGATTCCAACTTATTTTTATTGAGTAACACCCAAATGTCGAACCTGGATAAGCATAGATGGTACAAACACCAATGGTTTTACTAATATCCCAAATATTTCCGAATCGATCAATTTTTGGTGGTTTGTCCGAAGATAATCGATTTGTAACATCATATGTTGCTTCCAATACACTTATAAGAGTTTTATTTGTTACAATAATATTATCCATATCATCATCTCCCATTTTAAAACTTTGACATTCCCGTTACTGTGATGCGGTCATAACCAACGTCCATTTTAAGATCACAGGATGTTTTCGGCGATACTACAAAAACCAAATTATCGTCTTCAAAATCCATAAGATGAACTTTCATACGTTTGATCTGCTTTTTATCAGTAACTGGCACACGGGTGACAACAACCATCCTTCCTTCATACATACCCTTTTCTTTTAATTTGGAAGAGACATATATTACATCATCCATACAATATGGGTTTGATGTTGCAAGACCATTTATTGTATAATTGTATTCAAAAAGTTCTTTTAACACTTTTTCTTTATCATGGATATTTGATCGTGTGATCCAGTTCAGTAATTTATACTGATCAAATATCGGGATCTTGTATTTATCACATATTTCTTTTTCGAGTTTGCATCCACGTGAACCTCTCCAATCACCGAAGAATATCACACAATCGGCATCTTTCATAATACCGATTGATCTGCAAAATCTATAAGCGTCACGATTTTCTTCATTGCAGAAATTCATTTCTTCATCATGCGGATCTTTTGGGTCAAGCTGATCTAAAAGGATGATGTCATCCTTTCCAACACCACAATATTGTGCAAAAACATCGTGTAACAATGCACGTTGTTTCCTTATCTGTGATTCATCATAACCCGTAAACGGTTGTGATATAAAGAGTCTGATTTTTCCTCTTTTATAATTCCATGCTCGTTTTGCAACTTCATTCATTTTTTAAAACATCCTTTCATTTTTAATCAATATTATATTTTAAGTCAGAATTGAAGCATTTTGATATTTCTGATCTTTTGTTTCGGATAACCGCTTTGAGAGTTATTATCTCATCATGATATGCACCCGCTGTTGGTTTGTCAAGTATGTCTCTTAATTCTTGACATTTGGAATGTTCTTCCAACAGCAATTCAATTATGCTTTTAACATTGTCCATTAATAATCCTCCTCTCCCCACAAGTATGGATAGATTTGAGTTAATATATCACTGATGTCGTACATGGATGGTTTCCTTAATTTGATATCAGAATGAGTTTTATCAACCAAACACCCATTTTCATCAATGAACATTCCGATTTCATACATTGCATAATATTCGTTATAATCTTCCAACTGTTTTACATAATATCTATGAAAATGCGGATGAATCAAAGATGCTGGATTATCTTTTCCGGCAGTATTCATAAATGTTAATCCTTCATAAGAACCTTTAATATATTCTTTGAGATTGATAGTATCTTTACTGCGTATGTTAATTGGATCATCACGCAAGGTATATCCATTAGCCATATGGATGTCTAACTCAGAAGGAATTTTACCATATTTCTGTGAACGTGTATTATCTGCCGATTTTTCAAGTGTTACTTGATATTTCATACATCTGCACCTTTGAGATGTATATGCAATGTATGCAAATGCAACTTGTGGATATTTCCGAATCAACTCTAATTCATCTTTATCCTCAATTATTATCTTATATTTTTCTAATGTTTTATCAACCGGATCTGATGATTTTTCATCATCTGTGTTCGAATTGTTATTATCATTCTTTTTAAATTTATGAACGATATGTCTGAGTTCAAACAACCAACCAGACTTACAAGTTTCAATAAAATCAATCTCAACAGCTTCATACTTATCTGCAGAGGTGGACGATATTGATTTTATATTCAAATTAATCATTTTGACCATGATCCTTCTTTCTTAAATTGCTTCCTATATAACTTTTCGGGCAAAGGCATTTGGTTTATTATACCAACATGAAGCAACTGCTTCTTATTCACTCCCAGAGCATTTATATATCTCCAAGCTGTATCTATATATCGTTTTGACTCAGTCCTTGGTTTCTTTAATATGTATTCAAATAAGAATGCATTTTCATTATCCGGTATATTTACACCAGTGCCACATACTGGACAATCACACCCACATTCGAATTTATTTAAAAACGGAGAAATATCTTTGATATAAACATCATCCCATCCTTCTATCTCAAATTCTGATTCACAATACTTGCATTTGACTTGAAATTTAGGGAATGGATTTCCTACAGTACCTGCTTTAATTATTTTCATTTTAAACATCCTTTCACGATATACACATTTAATAATGACATAACAAAGAATACATGTATATGTTTCTGTCATATACTGGGTTTATATTCGTATGCTTGAATGTACCGTTAATACATTCAGGGATTTATAACAACGGATAAATCAACCGTTTAATTATATCAACCACACATGATGGTTGAATTTGATGTGTCGATAATGACAATCTCGCCGATTTCATTCATGATATCACCTCCTGTGGAATTAAATTTTCTTTGTTGTGTCATATAAATAATATACATATAAAATTATAAAAAAAGAAGGTGGGCGAAAGCCCACCAATTCTTTTTTTATTTCATTAATCTGTAGATGTATAATGATCGTGCATATTGCTCATGGATAACATAATAAAATCTGATCCTGTATATATCTGTCGGATATTAAACGTAGCATCCATTTTAACTCCAGTTGGAGAACGTAAAGAAAGTTTATAACCACCATCCTGGGTCTTTTTCAATTCAGAAAGATCATCGAGCCATTCTGGTTTGACATTTAATATGAACTTTCTGATTGCAGCTCTTTTGTTACCACCTGTGACATATGCTTGAGTAAATACACCTTCCCAGAATAAATTAATGATATATGATTTCGTATATGACATATCATTATGTCTCCTTTATAAGTATTCAAGTTTTTCTTTTATTTCATGCAACACCCATTTGGCAACATCTTTGTCTTCAAAATCCGGTATGCCCAATACAATAACTATTGTTTTATTTGAAAGGATGTTAACTAAAAGCGTTATCGTTTCAGATCTTATACCAGTGGGTGTAAATATCACAGTGTAGTCGTTACATGTGAATCCCATTATATCTTTACAATTTTTAACATTTTCTCTTATGCTATCAAGTATCTGCCATCCAATATTATCTTCATCAACCGAAGTGTCATAACAATCGAATGTTTTATAATTGGAATACACTATTGTTTGTTTATTATACGTACCCATATGAATGTTACCTCTTGTCTTCTGATGTAAACCCAGGCATCTTCAAGGGTGTTGCATAATACTTGATTTCTTTATTCAACGCCTCGGCCCACTTAATTTCTTCCTTGGTTGAATCTCCGATATATCCATCCTTATTAACAACGAGAATGGCATCAGACATTTCTATCATGTCACGATGAATCTCTACCAACAGATCTTTGAGATCAGGACGTGAATCATTCTCATAATAACAATGAGGCATCAGCACAATCCAACCCATCAATGTATATTCGGATGCGAGTTTATGGAACAATTCACGGAATCTGGAAGATCCACAAAATGTGATTACTTTCCTTTTACTATCTTTTGAATTAATCATTTTTATTTTCCTGACGATTTATTCTTACCCAAGAAATCTACCGATTTCAGACAGTAAGCTAACACCCGGTGTCGAATCCGGGCTATTATGAATTAAATATCAATCGTCTTTTCCTTTTCTTAATATTTTCAACATAATATATTTAATTCATTGAAAATGATCTATCGATGAATCTCTGGGCAATCGCATTAATATGAATAAATGCATATTGCTTAAGGTTAATTGCCGCATTGACATCTCGATCAATAACATTCCCACAATGATCACATTTATAGACACGATCTTTCAGCATCAAATCATGTTTGATATTTCCACAGCATGAACATGTTTTCGATGATGGAAACCATTTCTCTGCGGTTATCATAAGATGGAATGGAATTCTATCTTGTTTATATTTTAACATATTCCTGAATATTCCAAACCCATTGTCCATTGTAGATTTGCCCAAATGTAAACATTGGGACATATTCTTCATGTCAATGCCTTCGACACATATAACATCAAACATCTTGGTTATCGATGTTGACAATTTGTGTAAGAAATCGTATCGTTGATTCGATATCTTCCCATAAAGAATACGTATTTGTTGAATTGTTTTATTTCGATTAACACTTCCTTTCTGTTGTCTCGATAATCTCTTTTGTAACATTCTTAAACGTTTTTGATTTGAACGATAATACTTTGGATAACCCGGTTGATTACCATTACTATCAACATATAACGATGACGATGAATAATCAATTCCAAGAATATTCAATGTTTGTTTCGGATTTATTAGAAAATCTAAACCGTTATACCCAATTTGATTGTTTTCACATTCAAAGCATAATGAACAGTAATATTTGTTTGTTGATGATTTAGATATCGTGATATGTAATAATCTCCAATCATCTGGAAATTCTTTCTCACGGGGATTGTATTCAACCCATCCCAAACATGGTAATTTGATTACATGATTCATATAATCAATGTGTATATTTTCATGATGATAACTTGCATATGAATTCTTGGAAAATTTCTTGGATTTAAATCTTGGAAAACCCTTTGGCTTACCGCCTTTTCTATATTTGATATTTTTCGTTCTAATGGTATCAAAATACTTTGAAAACGATAATCTGAGAAATTGTTTTACATTATTTACAGCATGCCGATCAAATACGTATCCTTTATTATCCTTTGATAAGAATTGATATTCGGATATGATATCTCCATAATTCGGAATTATTAATTTTCCATCATCAAATGATTCTATTGAACGTTCCAACAACTTATTCCATACAAATCTACAAACATCGAATGTGTTATTGATTATTGTTTGTTGACTATCGTCCGGATATATCCTGATCTTACGTGATATGATCAATAACGTTACACCTCCATTTTATTTTCCTCCTTATCAAATCTTATAAGTGAATTTACGAATTCAGGTTCCTGAGAGAATACCGGTGTGAATCGATTATACTCTTCAAATTTAGGATTGCTCTTAGGTATATAAACATATCCTCTCTTCTGTTCAATCGGTAAATCATTCCAATTGACTCCCCGTTCTGTGAAAAGCTTATCCTGTAATTTCTTGGTATTTATTCCGTTAAGTTGTTGCTGGGTGTAATACTGTTGTGCCAGAAGATTTATGGAGTTCTTTTCAGCATCTCTCTGACGATCAATAAAGTAATTGTTTACCTCTTCAAATGGCAGATTGAAACAACGTGAATCAAAACCGACATTGTTATCCTTCAAAGCAGGCCAATAGATGGATAAACATCTATTTGGATCATGTCCACAAATAACATCTTCGAATGCTCGGTAAAACTCATATGTTGCCATCTTGGCAGATACAGAAACAAGTTTCTGAACATTGTATCCAAACCATGCATCTGTATCAAGATTCTTGTAATCCTGAAGGGCAAGGGATATCTCATCTGACTGGGTATAACCTATAACACATCCTTGGATATTATCAACAAGCTGACGTGTAACACGTTTCATTGCTTTACCGAACATATCATCGAAAGGTTTATCAAATTTCTTGGTGAATGTGTGGAAGGCAACACCATCAAGTCTGATGATAACCGGTGTTCTTCTCATAAGATATGTCTGTGATACAGCTTCATACTGTTTCATTCTTTCGTGTAAATTCATTTAAATCATCCTTTCATATAACACGTACAACGTATGCTTTGCGATTATCACTAACATGATGCATATAACGCGTAACGTCGTTTTTAGATATCATTTCACATATTGAACCTTTGCGAATAACCAATCCATATTTCCATATCCACGGTTTAATATTAGCAATCACACAATTGTATGAGGTTTCGCCATTAAATAATTCAGGACATGCTTTGTGCAAACGTTTAATACATTTACGACTTTCATTCATGGGATCGCGTGTATCAAACTCAAATAACACGTAACACAACCAATTGTTTTTTAATGTATTAATAAACGATTCGAAATCAGTATATATGTTTGCATAAAATTCTGTATTACGAAATTTCATACGTGCACCAAGACCAGATGTGTAATGCCATGCATCAATTGATCCACCTTCGAATATGCTGTAACATTCTTCAAATGATTTCATTATAATCTCCTTTCATATGAAAAGTATGCGGGAGCGTGATGCCCCCGATTTTATTATTCACTCATAATGCCGAGAGAGATACCATTCCATTCTCTTAAAGATATATCAACATCACCAGTGATTCTATCTGTAAAGCATGAATAATGGAATAATTCGAATGATGGTACAATTTCCTTCGGAAGGAAAGTCATATTCAATGCATCGCCATCGAAATCCGCATTGAATCCTTTCAGAGGTTCTGTTGTCAAAGATATTGTATCATCATCAAACTTATATCTTCTGATGCGGAATAAACCTATTGATGCAAGGTTGTTTGTAGGTTCACGTAACATAATAACCCACTGACCTTCAGCTATGATCTCATTAAGTATTTGAACAACGTATGGATTTCGTTCGTTGGTATTAACCATTAGAAATGCATTCTCAAGAGTTAATCCATATCTCACACAAAGTATGTGTGTGATTCTATACTGATAAGCTGTAACAGCCGTTGGATATGGGATGTCGATTTCATCCGCTGCAAGAGTATTATCATATGTAATAACACCTCTTCCCGAGAATGAGAATGTTCCACCAACGATTTCTGAACGTACGAAGCCTTCTTTACCTTTGATCTCATTTGCTATCAGAAAATCCGTGGCTTGTATTAAACAATTCTGAATATAATTCAATGCTTGAATTATTTCAATATCCAATACCATATCATCTATCTTTTTATAGATAGAAGCTATCTGAGAAAACCATTTATTTATTTTCGGATAAAACATGGTTTCAGATGTTTTTGATACTGGACGAAACGCAGTTGAATATATAGGTATCTTCGATGTAAATACTGCAGATTTATTGTCAAGAAGTGTTTGTAATTCAGGATGGCTCTTAGGAGCACATGTCGTTATTATCTCTTCAAAGTTCCTATAAAAACCATCCAAACCAAGTCCCTGAAAACGATGTTTGTTTAACGGTATCTTTTTGATGATATATGCAATATCATTCTGAGAAACTCTACCTGTTTTCTTATTTTTCTTATTCTCTTCAAAATCAGTATTGTTTTCATTATACTGAACAGAGAAATCAGATTTGTAATCACCGATAATAAAACGAAGCATGTTATTTCCAAGAACACGTTTTACTATTGCCCAGTATACTGGAGAGATTACATGATGATCTCCGAGATCGATCCAACCAGTATATTGGAAGTTGAGTGAATGTAAAGCGATTTCAGAACCACATCTTGGACACTTTTGACCCACGAGATCTTGGCCTATGAATGAACCACAATCACATCTATATTCACAATCCATGAATTTAGAAGTATTAATCATCTGATCAATACTCGTATTGAATCCTTGATCTTTCTTGATTATGAATCCATTATTTGTGATCATATCCACAAGGAATTCATGTTCCAAATTCAGTCTTTGTAATTTAATTCCCACTTAATTTTCGCATCCTTTCATAATGATATTACTTGAAAGATCCAAACAATATCTTGATTTTTGCTTCATATGTCTTATACAAATCACCGAGTGTTCTACATTTTGAAGTTGGTTTTAACCAGAATATTCCAGCATGTTCTTTATTCGCATCCTGTGAAGGAACCCAAACATTCTGAACTTCTAACTTATCAACCTCAGAATCTTCTGTAAATTCAGAACCCGTCTTTTGCATAACTTCGACATATCTATCTTCGGTTATAACCTGATCGATATGATAATACATATGTCGATAATGTTTGACATCTTCTTGATTAAATATTGGAATAAGAGTTTCTCCGATTTTCTTATAATCCACCACAGGCCAATATTCGAGATGTACACATATTAGTGGGTCAAATCCCGTATTGCACATATGTTTGTAATGATCACGCAATCTTTTTTCATTTTCGTCCATATCATTCACCTCTACAGATAGATTCAAATAATGCGACAACCATATCGAGTATACTGAGTGTCATATTTGTTGTCTCATATACGAGAGGTGTTCCTAACAATGAAGGATCATTATGGTTTACGATTGTATATGATGACAAAACACAATTCATGATACATTCGATATATGACGTAACATTCTTTTCTGATAACATGTATTGTTTCAGATTATTCAATTTCACATATTTTTTCACGCCGTTAATATCCTTCTGGGATAATTGTTTGGATGTGGCATTAACCGTTTTGCCCATCAGGATATTTATGGTATCATTATCGACAGTCATTTCTTCCGTTATGCCAAATATTGTCATGATACGATATCTGACATACAGCAGCAGTATGTATTTTTGTTTCATATTAAGAACGTCGATGTCTATGGATGAATGAAATTCGTTATACAGCACTGTTGATATTAATAATCTCGAAAGATCATTCATTTGTGGCAAGTTTTCAAGATAGTAATCTACCGGAGATACGTCTATTTCTCTTACAATTCTTCCGATTATGATATTAAGATCAGTATATACACATTGGAATTTTCCAGGATCCATACTACGTTTTGCTGATATTGGAGATGAGGATGAAACGGTTTCACTCAATAACTGAGCAGGGTCATCAACATTTACTAACGAATATCTTAATTGATTTCGTCTCATAAGTATTAATGCCTGATTTACAACAGACTTTATGAAACCAACACATGAATTTACTGGTCTTTTGTTTATCTTATCCCATGACGATGCAAATGTAAGTTTTATCAGTCCATCACATAGAAGATTTTTTCTCATAACTGCCTGTGCTATTGTTGGTGCGGTGAAACCTTCAATAGCCTGCATATCATAAATATTTGAATTTGATGATATACTCTGGGCAACGTTCTTGTTCACGTAGTTATATAACAATACATACATATTTGGATTTATATGATTCATCGCATGTGTATATGTTGTTGCAAATAATTCATACAAATCCTTTGGAACATTACCTGTTGAAATTATAAAATGTTCGATATATAATCTCATGACCTTTATCATGAAAGATACCATATAGATATCTCTCAAACAATCTTCCGGGAAGAGTCCAATGACATCATCACCAACATCATTTTCTTCGACCATTTTACGAATTTTATCGATTACTCTGTCGGTGAATAATATCTCAAACAGTTTCTTGTGATATTCATCAAATGTTCTGATATTGTATTCTCCAGAGTCGGTTACATATTTTGCAATGAGCATGTTTGTTATTAACTCATTATCATCGTCATATAATGCACAGAAGAAATTAATCTGTTCACATATGTAATTCTGAATATCAACTTTCTTTGATCTTAACTGAAAAATCTGAATGTTTGGATCTATAACATCTTGATTGTTTGGAAATACTGCCATGAAGTTCATGAATACTTGTGAACCGCAATGACGAATAATGATATCTTCTGGTATGGGTTCCCAGTTGATAAAACGTGTTTTCTTATATCTTTTTCCTTGTATACCTGGTGGGAATCCATTGTATGGATATTCTGTTCCATGATGAGTATTGTATGTATACGTCTCTTCAGGATCTAACGTATACAACAAAGTCTTGTTTATTGGTTCACCCATATCATCCTCTCCAATCTGTTTCATTTATCAAGGTTAATAAAACCTCCTGAAATAATACTTGTATAACATACGTATTTGTTTGTCTCTTTCAATTTATCACCAATACCATCAACAACAATTGGTGCTAATGATAAGAAATCTTCAACAATTGTTATTGTGATAGGTACATCCGTTTCCAAGCATCTTTTTATAGTTTTCTCGGATGCTGTTATTAATGTACAATTTACATTTTGTTCTATTATTGGTTTAATATCACCATGAACATACTCGATTGGAATATTGTATGATGATTTGACTTTTCGGATTATGGGGATATCATGTTCCGAATAAATCATCAATTTCTTAATTCCATTTTTGTATGCTGTGTCAAAAAGCTTGTATGAATACAACCAGTTTGGTTGAAATGCATTTATAGAATCCAAATAATCTTCCACTTTGAAATCTATCCCGAAAGTATCTTTCAACCATATTCCCGGATCTTCATTTTGACGATTAATATAGCTAAAAAGGATGTCCTCAAGGGACATCCTAACAGCTATATCATTTGCATTTTTTGAACGAAGATATCTTATAACATTGAATCCGATCATCGATATGATGTCTTCATATTGTATGATGACACCTTCCTTTCCAACAAATGATAAATCAATCATTAGAAAGGAGCATCTCCATCATCATTGCCGTTAAACTCTTCCGGGTCAAGTTTAGCACTCAACTGTTTCTTCTGAATAATATCGAGGAACTTCTTGAGAACTGGGATGATTGCGTGTATGTTTGCGAAACCGCATGAAGTTGCATTAAATACAATGCTCTTTGATCCAACATCGTTTGTCACTGTAATTGTTACGGTTGATTCTGTTCCTCTCATCTCAAGCTTTGATCTTCCTGAATCGAGTATGTAATTGAGCTGTGATACCTTTTCTGGATTGCTGATAAGCATATCACATAATGCGATAACAGATGCAACATTTTCAGGATTGAGAAGTACGGACGGATTATCCTTGTCAAGACCAGTTTCAAACTGAGCTCTACCTTTGGAATCCTTACCCATCTCAACCTTGATTGCTAATGTAGCAAACATTGAATACTGACTCTTGTAACAACCTACTTCGAGAAATGCAGCTTTTGTAGAATCATTTACAGATCTTCCGTAAATTCTACCAAGCTTAACGGATCTCTTCTCCTGTGGCTGCTGGCCATTACCGTTGTTCATGTTGTTGCCGAATGATGAATTCTGTGAAATCATTATAATTCCTCCTCAATAATGTGTAGTATAATATAGTTTTCCTTCGATATGTTTTTATTCATAATCTTCCATCTCCATATCAACATCTTCATCATCTTCATTATCCTCGTCAAATTCATCTTCATCTTCGATAAATGTATTTTCTCGGATAGTTTCGATTGTCTGTGATATATCAATAAGATCGTTCTTATGAATTTCCAGGGTTTCAGATAATGCGTTGTCGGTTTGATCTTCATACTCATCAAACCAACCTCTCTTCTGAAGCTCTTCGATTGTGAAACTTGAAAGTGTCATTATCAAATCACGCAGTGTTGTTGCGTTCTCAAGAACACTTTCAACATCCGTAATTGGATTAATACTTAAACCAAGTTTCTGTTTAACAGAATTGATGTTTGATGATAAATGGGAAATGACATTCTCTTCAATACCCTTTTTGAGTTTTTCTCTCGGAGGTAATTCCTCGGTTAACTCATTATGGTATTCATCAACGGTTTCGATTGCAGCATCCATATCATCAAGTATAAATGAAATTTTCATACACCAGAAGAATGGATCTGTAAAAGCGACATCGTTTATGATAGAATTCAAATCTTCATTTGGATCATATGAAACACCTGCTTTCTGATCCAACCATTCATAGATTATACCCCAATCCATGTATACACCTCCTTTCTATCAATTTAATTATATATTTATTGAATTAAATATAAAGCATTCGCGATGCAAGAAAACCTCCACGTGTATCTGCCATTGTTACATCAAACAATCCAAGAATCTGTTTAAATGGTGATAATAGTTTATCTACCAATACCTCCATATCAACATATGGTTGTAACCATTCAGGTGTTTCCTTATAAGATTCAGGCAAACATATATGAATATTCTTCTTTAACTTTTCATCATCTATTCTTGAATATTCGAGTATCTGTTGTATTTTTCCGTTGGTAGATTGTAACATTGCTTCGGTATTCAATGGAACTAACAATACACGATCCATTGGAAGTATTTCTTCTTCTGGGAATAAATTATTCCATATTATAGCACCTTTCATTTGTGCTGGTAATGATTTTGATTTCGCATATGCTTCTGGTGTTTTTATAGATAATGCTTTATAGTATGCTGTATTTGAACGAGCTTCCACAAACAGTTTCTCTCTCAGTTCATAATATGCATCTAACAATCCTGATACATTTATTTCATCAGATGTCAAAATATACTTATCATACAACTCAAGCATTATCGGTTCAAGGAACTCCGCAGAATCTCGTTTCTTAAATGATAATCCCGTAACCGCAATATCATGAATGTCACGAGGTGTTCCCTCTTGAACAAACATTGATGCTGCATACATTTTCTTTTTGAACAATGACATTGCAAGGAATGTGAATTCATTCTTGAATACAAATTTCTTTCGATAATATTCATCTTTGATATTGTATCCAAGTGTAACATAATATACAAACTTCGGTATTATATTCTCAATGAACAATCTCATACCAATCGCAGAAGCGATCAAACACGACATTTTGAAATTCGGAACCCGTGCTTGGAATGCATCAATATAATGTGGGAAATGAACCATCAATGAATCTGTATCAGTAACACATACTATCTTTCGTTCCATTTCTTCAGCACGTGTTTCAACATCATTTAATATGAATGGATAAATGCAATTGTCCAATATTACATGAATTACATATTTCATATCACCTTCAATTGCTTCAGGAACTTCTGTACCAAATCCATCAATCTTCAATTCTTCTTTCGCTTTATCTTGATCCATCTTCATCAATTCTTCAAAAGGTACCTGATGTTGTTTCAAATAATTTGATATTCTCATGAACTGTGGTCTACAATAATTCTCACAAACATAATGAATATTGAATGCTAACATAAGTCGTGTTAAATCTTCACTACATAATGTATGGCAGAAGTTATGCACAAGATTAAAATCATCGAGTGTTGGATTATTCAACTTCGACAATAATCTATCAGCAACAGTATCTGGATCAAATCTATCTTTGATTATGTCTCGATCTTCTTCATCTCTAAGCACGATATGAATCATATCAAATAATTCATTTATCGATGAACACTTTGCATATGGGTGGTTATTTCCTGTACTAAACTCCAGACAACAAATTAATGTTGTGGTAATATTCTTAGCTGTTCCTGTTGTTGCAGGAGGAATGTATACTGAATAAAATGGAGATAAAGGTGTTCCAGACCCACCGTAATCCGCGTTCATGATAACTTTAATAGACATCTGTGTAGTATTTCTATTGATATACTCCATGGAATGTTTATCATACTTCCACATTTCTTTTTTGACTTGTTTTCTTTCAGCTTGTAATGTTTCCAACATGGTGATTATTGGAGGAAGATATTCTTCATGTTGTTTGAAGAATGTTGCATTACCTGCAATGATAGGTTGTCTTTCTTCAATCCAATTGAACACATTAGAAACAGTTGTTTCCAATACTTCTCGTGTCATGTTATTATGCATCACACAAGGTATATCCCGTTTTTGATTTTCAATCAATTCATCTGTAAGTTCTCTTACACGGTCGGGATTTACATTCGGGTGCAGTTGAAGATATGAAGAGACTATCTCTTCTTTGTATCTTTCAAAAATATCCAAATAACATCAGTCCTTTCATATGGGGGTGAACTCATGGAAAACAATGATCTTGAAAACAAACCCCAGATCAATGGCGTTGAACTTCGTCCTGATATGGAGCTTGAAGATATAGGTATCCTTGAGATGACACCTGAGATGGTTTCTGAAATATTCTTAGAAACCTTTGGTGTTATCTTATAAGAATATACAATCTCAGGTATCATATTGATAATATGTATACCTTATAAAATAATTTGTAAAGGAGTTTTTGAAATGTTTGATAATATTAAAAAACGTATTGCTGCAGAAACAGAAAACATTGTTAAACCAAATGTGTCCGATGATTCTGCCGTTATTGCAGAATATGCACATCTTTTCCAAGAACTTGATGATTTATCTCTTGAAGGTGAAGAAGATAATTCTAAATCAATAGATATTCTGCTTGATGATGATGGTAATATCGATGTCGACGGTCCTGATGATATCGAAATTGAAGAATTGGGATATAATCTGTCAACAGGTCAAATCAGTGTTCTGTCAGATGCTGCAATTAAAACAGAATATGCTACAATGAAATCTAAAGATGATTTTGTAATGGAATCAGACAATCTTCTGGAATTTGAAAATGAAGATGTTGATTCATATGAATCTCGAAAAGCTAAATATGCTGATAGGGAATGGATGAAGTATCGTCAGAAGGTTCTTCAGGAAGGTTCATTTGGATATAAACGAGTAAATTCAACAGCTGATAGTGTTCCGTCATTTGTATCTATCGATTTTGGCGATGATAATGGTAAGCCATATCATTTAAGAATGGAAGTTCACAATCAAGTTGACAGAAAGGGTAATCTTACACGTCATCAGCTTGAATCAATATATCTTGCAGAATCATGTGGTTTGTGTAAGAATCTCATGAATAAAGTAAAAGAAGATATATATGATCGTTATCATATTTCCGAATCTGCAAACATTTGGGATACTCTCGTACCAACATTGTTTGCAACACCTGTTGATCCAATCGACAAGCATTCTGTAATTGTTGGATTTAAGAATAATGCCAATCTTTCAAATATGGAATTTTATAGATTCACAAATCCAGTATGTGAATATGCAACAAATGATACTGTTCTTGAACATGCTGATGTTGAAAGACTTGATCCGGAAGCTATTAAAGAATTCTCAAAATTCTGTATTTCAAAGAATATGGCAATTAAGGAATCTATGAAGGATGAACCTCATTATCATAGATATGTTCAAGAAGCTATCAACATCGGTGGGGATGATTCTTCGAATAATAATGATAATAACAATTCTAATCAGAACATGGATGCAAATAACAACACAACCGACAATAATGCAAATGCAAATAATAATGCTGGAGATGGTACTAATGATACCAACAATGCTCAGCAGGATGATATGAAGACTGTTGAAGTTGGTAAGAATGATGTTTCTGATGCAATTGTTCAGGGTGCTGAAGATGCTACTACGAACAATACAGAACCTTCCGAAGGACAGGATGCTACAACAGATCTTCCTGATAATGATATGCCAACATTAGATGATACATCTACGACAGATACAACAACGGATGATACTTCATCAGATGAAGGTTCAAATGATGATATGTCAAATATCGATGTTGATGCTACACTCGACGAGCTCAACAATGAAGGTTCTGAGGGTGATGCAATCGGCGACGGTACTCTTGATTCAACAGAAGTTGATATTGATAATATGTCAATTGACGATTTGTTGAAACACGGTACAGAAGCTCTCAAAGGTATGTCTATTCAACAGCTTAAAGAATTCCTCGCAAACAATGATGCTAAAGCCGTTACAGAAGCATTTGTTTTGACAAATGCAAATATAAACGATGAAGTTGACATTCTTCTTAAGAAAACTCTCGGAGTATTGAATGATAATAAACTTGAGATTCATACTCTTGTATCTGAATTCAAGAAGTATGGTAAGAAACTTAATCGCGTGCTAACAAAAGCATCTAAATCACCAAAGGTTTATAACGCAAATGAAATTGAAAATATAAAGAAACTTAACAAATGCCTTACAGATCTTATGGTTACTATTAAAGCTACAGGTGATACAAATGTGATTAAGCGTCTTATGAAAGCATTCACATCACAGGCTACTCTTGTCGGTAAGATAATTGAAAAGAAGAAAAAAGAACTTCCAAAGCCTGTTGTAAAAGAAACAAAGAAAAGTGTTCAAGAATCATATGGAACAAGAATGACAAATTTCCTTGATTCTTTTAATGATTAATGAAAGAGGTGTAAGTAAATTATGGGTAATGATATTAAGAATCTTTTGGACGATATAACAAAGGATGTAGATGCATCACATGCTAATCAAACATCTGATGTCGAAAATGTTGCTGTTACAACTGATATTGGTTCCTTCCGCGAAAAACTTTCACTCTATGTTCTTAAAGACATTATTTGTGCAATGCTCGATGAGAACATTGACGATGTTGATGAGATGGTAGATAACGCTATAATGAAACATATACGTGATAATTACGATGGTTCTTGTTATGGTTATTTATGTCATGCTCGAGACAGACTTGCTTCTCCGGAAATGAATATATTCGGAAATATTATTCAGGAGATAAATGAGAAGTGTAATGCTGTATCTGAAATGTCCTGTAGAACAAAAAATCCTATTCAAGAAGCTTCAACATCCGATGTTAAAGAACTTCTTAATGGTGTTGAAAATTATGAAGAATTCGCAGATAAACTCAAGAAAGAAGTTTCGCAACAAGTTGTTGACGATGTCGTTAAGGTTATATCAAAATCTTCAGAAGCTCCAGTATTCGAAGATATAAATAAAAAAATCAAAGTTGTTGATAAACCTGATCCGAGTGTGGAACCTGGTTCCGTTGATGAAGAGAATGATATCACAACAGAATCTGCAATTCTCAACCGTGTCGGAAGAATTGTTTCTGAAGGAGCAATATCTGGTGAACCTATATCAATCCAAGAAGCTTACGATAAAGCATATATTGATTATGCAATACATAATCTCGACCTGCTGACAAAAGCTTGTCCTAAGATTAAAATCCGATAAAATCAAAAAAAAAAATACGGGGGTGTATCCCCCGTATTTTATTTCTTCCTTTTGTTTCTTTTACCTTTGTTTTTTGGAGATGCCGGATACTTTGAGTTCGATTTTGTCGAATTCTCAATATCCGCAACTCCGTTGTTTCAACCGTTCTTCTTATCTGAATCCTGCGGCGGTGCCGGTGTCTCTGGCTGTACAGGTGTTTCTGGCTGAGCTGGTGTTGCCTGCTGATTCAATTCAGTAACAACACCCTTTATTATTTCAGGAAGCATGCTCTTCAGCATCTTAGTCATGTCAGGCTGTCCAACCATGACATTCTGAACAGATGCTCCCTGTGCTGGAGGTGCAACCGGCGGCTGAACCTGTGGAGTTACCTGCACAGGTGTTTCCTGCTGTGGTGGGTTCTGCTGCGATGTTGAAGGTGTTTCCTGCTGTATTGGTTTACCGTTAATCAGAGCAGCATACATATTCTGCTTCTGAGCAGCCATTGATGCTGCTAACGGTCCAAACGCAGTTGCGAACTGTGGATTCGATCCCTTATTTACTATTACAGGGATCTGACCCGAATACGCTACATTGTAGCGATTTTCAGTTCGCATGTCTACGAACTGCTGTGCCAGATCGAGAACATCTGAAGATATCAGATTTATATCTGCTCTCATAGATGAGATTGATTTTCTCATCTTATCGGTATCGACCTTAGTTGCGATCGATACCGGTAATGTTGCGATTGATGCAACGTTTGCTGCACCTGTTATAACAGGTGATGTGAGGAATTTGCCGATGGATGTTAACATTGCTGGTATACTCATAAGATTACCTCTTTCCGGGATGTTTCATCCCAATTATTTTTAATTATTTTTATAGAGATTTAATATATAACTCATTCTCTATTCATATCAATAATATATATATGAAAAATCAAAATAATAGGAATTTTAAGAATCTTATGTATATACATAATTTATATGAAAGGAGTGTGATCGTGATGAGTATCACATTAGAAGAAGCAAAGGCGATGATGTCACAGGAAGCTATCGAAAATTTAAAACAGGTGGTGGTGACACATCCAACAATCAATACCGAACGAAAAGCGAATTGCGACATATTAATGCAAGCATTATGTCGTGCGGTAAATGATGAGATAATTCAACCAACATCTCTTGATGATAAATTGGTTAAATTGTTGAATGCAAAAACAAATACATTGGCACCTCAGAAATTGGGTGAGATTATTCACAGTATCAGAAAACATCAACCAAAGATGGCATGTGTTATAAGAATTCTTACAGCGAAGGATGATGAGTTAGTAAAGAAATGGGTATTCGTTGGACCAACCGTTAGCTTTTCTGGAATTTTTAGAGATGTTCTAAAAATGTTTGAAATAACACCTTCATCAATACGTACAAAAATGACAGAGACATTAAAACCAACAATTGTGAATAATATCGCACAGTGTGTTGCTAAATTCCAAAATAACGAAGATGAAGCAAATGTTTCAATAACAACAATATCCAGACTCGTTAATATGAGTGGATATTTGATATATGCCGATTTTGAAGAAGTTGATAATTCTTAAAGGATATGGGGGCGAAAGCCCCCATCCTTTATATTTTATTTTCTTTTGTTCTGTATTATTTCTTTTAATTCTGACACGAACAAATGAAGTTCATGTGATTCATATTGTGTCAATTTATTAAGCTCATCCGATGATAATTCAATATCAAATCTTTCTTTTATCCTTTCATACAGTCTATTGACTCTTTCGTATATTGGATCTTTTAAAGGATTATAAATAACATAATTTATACTCTCAATTGTATCAGTTATGTCATCCAAGCATACGAAAGTATCATATGTTCCTTTAAACATTTTCATCACCACCCTTCTGGACCAATTTGTAATTCCCGATATTATCAATGTCATTATCTTCCTCATTTAATCGTTCGTTTTGACAATCGCATTTTTCATCAGGATCCAAGTTGGCTTTACAATACGGACATGTCCAATAATAAGTATCTCTTGACATTGATACCACCTCACTAATATATTTTTGTAAAGGAGTTATGTTATATATGAATAATATTATACAAGAAGCTGTTGATATTTCATCCGGTAGAAATTTTATACCAAACAGAATGAGATATCGTCTTCCGATGAGTAAAACAAATAATTCAATCTTTCTTTTATCAGATTCATATGAATATGATATTGAATTGATAAAAAAGATTCCACCCCCGAAAACAGATTACAAACAAATACTCATACCTTATAAAGTAATCGATAAGATAGGTGTCAGACCATTTCGTTTCATAATGACACAAAATGAATTTAATAAAAAGATTACATATTTGGATGATCAGAAATTAATACCGAAATTGATACCTTTACGATACCCATATCCAAAGAATATAGAAAATAATCTTTACATCCCAATATCCGAAATAATGAAAGGTATCACACCTTATCTGCGTCAATTACCATTGCAGAAAATTAAAATGGATATATTCTCATTATTTAACCAAATCATGTTTCATTTTAATTTTTCTAAAAATAAGATATTAATAATCGATGTAAACCGTTTTCCGATATATCAGAATTTGAATGTTGATACATATAAAACAGATTTAATCAATTCATTATTAACAGCATATATGTTCAATCCTCCAGAAACAATCAAAAGAATGGATTGGACATTCATATTCCGTGCATCAGATGTGGATTATAAATTTGATTTACGCACATGGGATAGACGCGATATTACGTTAATGCGTAATATGTTAAAGGAAATAGGAAAACCAAATGCTACCACAGCAAAAACAAATGAGGAGGCTGGTGAAAGTGTCGATGACTTTACAAAATCAGATGAATCAGTTGACACAAGCATTACAACTGTTAGCGGAGAACTTACGGAAACGATTGATGAAGTTCCTAACGAAAGTGAACAAATCGGTGGAGAAAACATTTCGGATACAGAAATCACGGGAATGTTGGAAAGAAATAAATCGGTTACAGATTCACTCAAATCCACATTATCAAAATATAAAGACCAAATACCTACAAGCGTACAAACTACCAACGATGAATCGGAAAAGGTTGCTAAGGCACAATTGTACAATGCGAAAACGTTAAGTATCAATGCACAACTCATATCAAGAATTAATCCAGATAAGAGTAAGATATCAAATTATGAAACAATAGCAAATGATTTAACTCCAGTGGGTGATACACCGGTAGAAAAACAAATCATTGATAAAGCAGCAAAATCATTAGCTCAAGATGTTCAACCGGTTGATACATCCAAAACAGATACTGTTGTAACATCCGCACGTGAATTGAAAATACGTAAACAAGTTGGTCAACTAAAGTTGAACAACGTAACATTTGATACGTTAGCAACTGTTACAGATACACCATTACCTATTCCGAGAAAACCGAGGAATATTGTTACAACATGCCCTTCTGCACAAAAGTCTACACCTTTTACAAGTATAGCAAAAGAATACGAAGACAATCTGATGGATAGGGATATAGTTGCAACATTTATGAATCTATCATCATTGCCTGATGGATTTTATGTAACAAATGTTGAAGTTACTGATATTTCTACAGCAACAACTCTCATGAACAATTGGAGAGTTACTTTGAAGAATAAATCTTCGGATAAATCTTCAGTAATAAATATACGTGTTCCAAAAGTTGTAAATGGTAGATTTTACAATAACGGCATTTGGTATAATATTGGTAAACAGGATTTCCCAATCCCAATACTTAAAATATCCAAGAAAAAAGTAATCATCACAACAAACTACAATAAAATTACTGTTGAAAGATATGATACAAAATCTCTCGTAGATATCGGTATGTTTACTAAAACAATCAATTCATTAAATTCTCCAGATGGCAAAAATAAATATGTAAAACCGGGAAATTCAATGAATTCCAATTCACATTATGAATCTACAATTGAATATGATGAATATGCTAAACAATGGGCTTCATTTATAAATAAAGAAAAGAATTGTGAAATATTCTTCAATAGAATGATATGTGCAAAAGCATACGGATTTGTTACACTACAACCAAATGAATTCTGTTGTGGTATGATTAACAAAGTACCTGTTGTTGTTAATACAGAAACCGGATTAACACGTGATGGAAAAACATTAACAGATACAATGCTTCAAACATTATCCGAAGATCTCATCAGTCAATACTCAAAAACAAAACCTGGCAAATTATCCATGTATACTCAAATTATTATTGGTCAGACAATGCCACTTGGTGTTGCGATAGCGGCTTGGGAAGGTATAACATCATTATTGAAGAAGAGTAATGTTAAAGCATTATTTGTTGATAAATCATTCAATGATTCTAAATACTTTACCATACCATTCAAAGATAAGATTCTTGCAATACCAATGACAACTCCAAATCAATTGATTTTCAACGGCTTCTACAGAATACCTACGAAATCATTCGCGTTTGCAGAATTCGACACACCAATCATGCAATCCAATTCTATATATGTTGATATATTCAATCAACAATTCTTCAAACAATATTCACAATTAACAACGTTCATTACATATTATCAATTCTTTGTTGATGCAATCACAAAGGATGTTTGTCTCCATTACAATATTCCAAATGATATTGCCGGAATGTTAATATACGCATCGAACATGTTGGCTGATAATTCATTTACTGGTGAGAACCAAGCTTCATTGTATCGTATTCGTTCATCGGAAATAATCCCCGCAATAATCCATTATCGTTTGGCATATAATATTTCAAGATACAACAATTCCGTCGGATCAAAATCGCGTTCAGCATCATTCAACTTCAATCCAAACGAAGTATTGAATGAATTACTCGCAGTTCCAAATGTAACCACAATGTCTGCACTCAATCCTATGGTTGAACTTCATGCTCGTGAAGAAGTAACTAAGAAAGGATTCTCAGGTGTTAACGATGATCGTGCATATAACGTTGTAAAACGTTCTTATGATGATACTATGATCGGTAAAGTTGCAATGTCATCTCCTAACTCTGGTAATGTTGGTATCTCACGACAATTAACCGCAAATCCTAAATTGACTTCTGTTCGTGGTTACACAGATACAATTGGTCCAGATGCTGACTACAATGATTTCCAACTTGCATCATGCTCAGAGTTAGAGACTCCTGGAACAGTATCAAGAGATGATGCTATTCGTACTGCGATTGCAACATCACAAACATCACATATCGTATCAACTGCAGATGCACAACCTTGTCTTATATCTAATGGATTTGATGAAGTTGTACCCGCATACTTAACAGATGAATTCTCTGTACTTGCAGATGAAGATGGTAAAGTATTAGAAGAAACTGAAGACTATCTCATCGTACAATATAAGAGTGGAAAGAAACGTTCTATCAATATCGGTCATCGCCAATCATTCAACTCTGGTTCTGGTTTCTATGTTGATAATAAACTCCTTTCGAACTTCCATCAGGGAGATTCATTTAAGAAAGATGATATTCTTGCATATCATGAAAGATTCTTCTCTAAAGATTCTGATGGTATTGTTCGTGAGAATATTGGTCCATTGGCAAAGGTTGCATTTACTGGTATTTATTCAACATATGAAGATGCCGGTATTATGACTGCAAAAATGAGCAAACGTTTAGCAACAAAAATAACAATGAAGCAAATGTTCAAACTCAATGCAACTGATGATATTGAGCGTATCGTTCAAGTAGGAGATGAAGTTGAAATCGGTGATCCATTAATCACATTCGGTTTGGGTGATACTGGTGATAAGGCTGTTGATAATTTCTTACGTGCATTCCAAGATAAAGATGGTACAAATTCCGCAATAGATTCTGCAAAACGTATCTTGCGTTCAAAAGAAGCGGGTACAGTTGTTGATGTAAAAATTTATACTTGTAAGAGTCTTGATAGATTATCACCATCATTGTTCAATATCGTTGATGGACATTTCAAAGAAAACATTCGCAGAAGAAGAACCCTCGATAAATATGAGAGAGGCAATAATGTATATAAAATGGGAATGTTATATGATAGACCAACAGAACCATTGAAAGGTTCTACTATTAAAGGTATAACATGTGATGTTCTTGTCGAAATATATATCGAACATGGTGATGAATGTTCTGTCGGTGATAAGTGTGTTGCATATGCTGCATCAAAACAAATTATCTCCGAAGTAATTCCTGAGGGATTAGAACCATATTCCGAATCTCGTCCGGATGAAGAAATATCAATGTTCGTAGCGAGTTCTTCGATATTGAAGAGAATGATACCGTCTGTTGTAGTTATTGCTGCAGGTAATAAAATTTTAGTTGAAACCAAAAAGAAAATAAGGGATCTGTGGGAAAATTCTTAAATTCATTATGAAGTATAATGGAGGGGGTTGCTCCCCCCTCCCCTTATTTTATTATATTTCTCCTTTCTCAAAAATCAAAAAAAAAAATAACGTTCGGTCGCGGGGGCATTTGCCCCCGTTCCTACTTGTTATTTAATTTTACTGATCCTGATTTTCGTCAGGATCTTCTTCTTTCTTTTCATCATTACTATCAAGATATTTTATATCTTGGTCTGTATACAGACCAAGAGTATTTCTCTCGATCCAATCATATTCGTAAATACGGCCCATTGTTATTTCCTCCTTATTTTATGATACTATCTTTTCTGTTGTCCTTAACTGAGCGATCTGTGACAATGTAGTTTGAATCCTTGCCGAAGAGCCACTTGTGTGACTCATCTATGAATTCATACCAGATATGAGTCATAGGACCGATGTGAGGCATTACGCCTCTGCCGTCACAGAACCTTGAGAGGGCGTCTCTTGCGGCAGAGTCTATGATTCCTGTTGTTACGGCATAGTGAAGGCCTCCGATGGCCTCCTTGTAGTGGATGACGGGGCTGCTACCATAGTCACCGTCGCCATCCTTGGAGCCGCTTACCTGGAAGCGGTATCCGCGGAATGGGGTAAGGAAATAGCTTCTGTCCCCTGCCTTGATTTCAAGTGTAGGGATTCCTGTGCGTCCTTCGAGTGTCAGTGCTCCGAATTCGATTTTCATGATTGTGTTATTATTCATAATGATACCTCCTGTAGTATCTTTCAGATTCGATGTGGGTAGCATACAAATCTGGCCTGATGACTGGTCAGGACTTAGATGTTATTGTTCAAAATTTCTTTTGCTATTGATATAAGTTCGGGATGTTTATTATGTTTTTCCCAAACATATATGAGTCCATTGAGATCCTCAACATAGCATACACCAAAAGGTATGAATCGAGGATCATTTAATTCAGTTCCGATACATATGTCCGGAATCCATCCGAGTTCAGAACCTATTATAATTATTTCAGAGAATGCTTCCCAATCAGATGACATATAGCGACAACCTCTTTCAAGGTAATCATAGATATAGTCAACTGTTATATTGTCAGCCCATTCATTTGAGCTTATGCCAAAAGGCATTTTAATATTTAGAGCATTCATGATCTTCTGCAATGTGGTTCCTCGCAAACCCCATTTTTTCACAGAAGTAATTTTTGATTTAGATGTTCTTGTTAACGGAAATGGTAGATTAACCATTGCTGATCTTCTACCATCATTTTCCCATTTAAGTTTCAACATAATGATTCCTCCTTTGAATCAGATTTATTCTTCCGATGAATAGATTAAATTTATTTCTTTCTATTCATATTAATAATATATATATGAAATATTGAAATAATCGGAAACGACAAGGTAAGCGATTCCACATTATTAAGAAAGGAATGATGTTTAATGAAACCGAATTACAATCGTTGGTTTTACAAATCACATGAATATTTAACAAACTCTGGGATCAATGGGGTTGTTGATTATAATGATACGAAAACGATTAATGTTGGTGATAGATATAAAAAGTTGGAAGATTTAAGTTCTGAATTATTCAATCAACAACCTTACGGAATAATTTCCAATAAACGTGGATTCAATAAACTATTGGATCTTATGGAAAAATCAAATTATGATTTTTCTGATATAGACAACGCTCTGGTGGAGACTTACAGAAAGTCATTAACAAATTCAATGAGTAGAATGTTGGTTAATACTTCCGCGATAATGTTCAAATGTTGGAATACTGATAAACGTTATGTTTCATCAGATCGTTTTTCTCGATACTATGTCGTTGAAGCTCCATTTGATCAGTTGCATTTCGGTGATCGAGATGAGTTCATTCGTCAACAATTGGACAAAATGCATACTAATGGGAATGACAAATTCATACCATTGACAGAGTTTATCAAATCACCATATACCGATTTACTCGGATTCACTTTAATGTGTTGCGTTAATGGTCGTATTAGTAATGACTGTTTGGTTGCAATTGATGATAAAGGATTTAAATTTAAAATCAATTGGCCATATGATTATAAACAATGCTATTTTGTCATATACAAACTCGATGCATCTAAAGTATATACTACAACGATGTCATATGATGAATTGTATAATAATAAAACAAAAATCCCGATGAATTGTCCTAATGCAATTGGTGAAAGATGTATTGTAAATATGTACGATAAGAATTACTCCAAGACAGTTGCATCAGTTCCAAACTTTGGTGTATTGACAACATCCGGTATTGAATTATCCAATCTTCAACAATATACAATGGATGAATTTGTTCGTTTAGGTACGAAAACAATATCCGTTACAGTATATGCATTAAAATATTTTCACGAAGTTCCTAACATATATCCGGCGGTAAACTATGAAGATATTGTCGATAGTCGTAGAATATACTCGTCAAATGGTGATGGTATTTCTGATGGTACTAATGACATATATGGATCTTCAACATATGGTGTTAATGAACTCGAAAAATGCACTCCTCCAATTGTACTCGATCGTAGTACAAACAATTCTTTCATAATAATTTCCGATTGTTTGAGATTGAGAAATAATATGATTGATGTTAGTAATAGCATAAAGAATATCGGAAACCGTGTTTCTGAAGGAAATATTGATAATACTTCTTTAACATATTTGAAGAGTGTTATGTTAAGTATTCAGAAGATTATGCTTCCATGCTTCAGAACATATCTCGAAGGAAGTTTGTTGACTTCATTGGTTGATTCCGATAGAATCAATAAGTTCGAAAAGTTCATGAATAATGTAAATAATTTTATCAATAATACGACATTAAATAATATATCACAATATACCGATTACAATGTATTCCCAGAATTATATGAAAACGGTTTCACAACATTCGTCGATTATATCTTGAAACCATTTGAAGCAGATGAATTAAAACCATTCAGAACAGTCATCAAAAATACCGGAAATTATTTCGTTGTCGATAATGCAAACAGATTCAACCGCCCCGTTTCAGAACAATGTTTCATCACAATGAAATATGATAACGAAGATAATTGTTGGGTATTTGACGTTCCAAACATTGAACACTTTAAAGGTATAGGAAATACATTCTATATCAATGATGATTTGAAAGGTGATGAAATATTCAAATTCTTCGTATTATATACAGATACTGAAAATCCCGTTGAATTGAACATTAATGCTTTAACGCTTGATCAAGTATTTGATTTTGATACATTCTATGACGAAGTAGAAAGACATCTTGGATATGTTAAGTATTGGAATGCGGAAAACAAGATCATGAAACTGTGTAAAATGGTATATGGTAAATATGATGAAGATACATCGGTTCACGTTTTATCAAAAATATTAAAACGAAAAATAAACGGTGAAGATATCATTGATATGTATCCTACAGAAATGAATTATGAACCATCTAATGCATCGTCATTAAATTGGGATAATTATAATGAATATTCCGATAATGCTCCATTTGCCGTGAATTTCTTGTTCTATACGTTGGAATTGATGAATGGTAATGAAGATCAATTGCAATCATACTTATATAGAATGATTGTAAAATCAAAACAATCAAATCGTTATGCAGATATTAATGTGGGAGATAATATCGATCGTTCATATATGTCTCCTATAAATTATTCTATTCTATCAATATCTCCAATTCGTGTTGACATTGATCATAGTTCAATTCCTCAAGATACTGCTCTGTATACATTTTACGGATTACCATTCATGACAGATAACACTGGTCAAATGATTACTGCTTCTCCATATCGATACGTGTTTAATATTTATGAAAACGAAACTGAATATCCTGTTATTGAAGAAAATGATTATTCGTTTGAATCTGGTCATGTGGCTTATTCTAACATATATAATTATAATGCGAATGCTGTTTGTTACAGATATGATATTGGAGCTTGTAAACTATTAACAAGATATATCATTGCATGTTATGATATGATATCATACATTCAAACAAACTACAAAATCCCAATAAACATGACCGATAATCTCATAACATATTCTGATAATATCGATTCAATAATATCTCAATTATCAAATTACATTTCAAAATACAATAATGATTTTATAAATCCAAACACCCGCAATGTCATTAATTCAATATTCTCAGATAATTTCTCACAAAAGTTATATCCAATATTGGGACAGATATCTTCAATTCGTGGAATAAATTATAATGGTAGATTAACCACGATAGAGAATGTTTCAAATGAATTTTTGAAAACTTTGCAGAATGTTTACAAGAACACGGGATTTGATGATGGTGTTTCTCATCGTGTACGCAATCTGTACTTACATTTCAAAAAGATAAATGAAACTCAATCCGTTTATAATTTCTTACAGTGGGTTGAAAACATTGATATTGAAATGATTCAAAATCTTGATAATTCGCGTGCAGAAAATGAAAATTCTATCATAAAAGGAAACAACGTATTTGAACCATTTGCAATTGCATTTGGTGATTATATTTCTCCAACCGGTAGAAATACAGCATCAAAAATTCGAGTATTAAATAATATGATAAACAATTTATATTCGTCAAATTATTTATCACTCATAAAACCGATCATTGATTATTGTGAAGAAATTATCGAGAATTGGATATTCGATTTTTATATTCTTGATGATATCATTTACGACAAAACGATTACATATTCCGAAAAACCATATGTTGTATCTGTAGATATTACATCAGGTACACGTTTTCACCCCCCGGTTGGACAAATCATTGATGTAGATTCAACATTGATATTTGAACCAATCGTTGATAATGTGAATGGTTCATGGATAATCACAAACATATCAAAGATATGCGAATATGCATTCTTCGAAGGTTCTGATTTAAATGTATCGATGAAAGTGTTATCTCAAGATGGAAATATCATCAGAACAATAGATGGAACAATGAGTTTTTTCAAGATAGGTTCTTCTGCAGATGATATGGTTACATTTACACAATATCCAAACATGAAGAATGAATGCATTGATATTCAGAATATCCATGAAGAATTTGAAATCGATTCTACAGATAATAAAGATTTCATAGTCAATAAGAAATTCGGTAAAATGAATTATGAACTATATTTAGGAAACAATTACAAACAACTCGATCATACATCCGAACTCGTATTAGAACCTGTAACTTATTTGCCAGGTTCAATAGATAGAATATATCTCCCCGGATATTTGATGAACAGAATGTCAAATCATGATTTTGCACAACACGAATCATCTGGTATGTATTTTAAACCCGTGCAAGTTTTACATATCCCGATAGAGAATGATGAAATAGAATCTGTCGGTGGAAAGTATTTTGTGGGTCAAACACTATGGTTGATGAATGATGATGAATCATTTGTATTTCCTATAATTGTAACTGCGGTTGATATGGCAATAAACAATGGATTTGTTGAAGCGGTTGTTGATTCCATAAATTGTAAATGGTTCAATATTCAAGATATTTCTACAATTAAACGGTACATGGAAAATGCAATAACATGTACTGTTATTGATGATAATATTTCAAACTTCTTGGATGAATATAATAATTCGGATTATACATTTTATCAAGTTCCGAAATATCCAAATGATTTCAATCCTTCAGATGAAGATAATCCAAATGCATATTCCATGCCGGGAGATCCGATATTTGTATCAACGAATGCACCATATGTGTATACTCGTTTAAATTGGATTTTTGATGATGGTGTTAAAAATCGTTATCCAGATGATCATCCTCAAACACATAATATGGTTTATATTGGTTCAACAGATTCTATGGATAATACACAAAACATCGAAATCAAATTGATTAATCATTCATTTGATGAAATGACAAATCCTGAGAAATATCCTATACTGAGAGAAGAACCAAATGATCATTTCATATGGGATAAAGAACGTGCAGTATTTGATAGGAAATATAATGAATATCTTATCGAAAGTGATAACATTAAATCAACTATTGATGAGGAATGGGAGGAATGGAAAAAGATTGAAAATCCCACAAAATATCAATGGGAGAATTTCAAACTAAAGATATCAAAACTCGAATCGAAACAACAAAAAATAGAATCAAATATGAAACGAGTATATTCTTATTTGACACAACTCGAAACACCAACGACATGGTATAATGTTCGAACATATGAAGCTGCATTAGTTTACATAAACAATGGCAGGGCACCCAGAAACTTTAATTCTGTTACTCGTATTAAGAATATACCATATACCGAAAATATTGAAGTTTTTATATATGATTGGGAGAATCATGAATGGATTGATCCTTATTCGTATACTGTACAAATCAATATGTTGGATAATATCAAGATTGGAGAATATGATAATTACACCACTTCACGTATTATGAATTCTATTACAATAATACCAAATGAATACTTTCCATCATCAAGAAATATTCTGATATATTTTGCATATGATAAATCGGATGTATTTGATGATATTGAACTAAATCCAAAAACATGTGATGTTCGTTTCAAACCATTGCTTGTTATTGATCCTGCTATTACGGATTATGATCCATACGAGAACATATTCATCAGAAAACAATTCGATGGTAAAGAGACATATGAATTCGATACATATTCCGAAATTGATCAATTCAATATGAATGGATACTTATTCAACAGACCAAAAATAAACGGAAGAAATGTGAATACTCCAAATATCAGATTCATAGATATGATTGCAACGAATAATGGAAACGATATGGATTATAATGATTTTGATATGTACGTTAGATTACCTTTTAAAGATACAACAACAAATGAAAAATATTTGATTCCATCATATATTGCAAATGTAATACAACCAATCGATGGTTTCATTCCAAATCAAACAATCAAACTTATATCAATTTCAAATAATTCCAATTCTTCATACAACGGAAATATTTCATCTGTAATGTTTGAAGGATATGTTGAATCAGATGGTGATAATCAAATCGTGACAATTACAAAATCAACATTACCAACATCGGCAAATGGATCTTATATATGTACAGTATTCAAAGACACAACTTATCCACATACCGGAGGTATTATAACCGTCAATGTTTTCCCAATAGAGCAATCTGTTGTGAATGGAAATTGGGTGAATATAAACAACGAGTTTGCTAAATATAAAATACTTCCAAATGAATTCGTTTTAGTACCACATAATCCGATAGTCGGAAAAATATCTTTTGTATTTAAGAACGAATATGTCAAAAATAGTAACAGCAACATTGCACAATATGATTCGTCAAATGATATGAATCCATATCTGTATTATTATAATAACGACAAAGATATCAAATATCCAATAGGAAATGTTATAAAAAATAATAACAATGAAAGATTGGTTATTGACACTTCTGAAAATACGAATATTCATGTGGGTAAAAACACATTCATTTCAATTTGTAGATATTCGATACATAAGATTCCGAAAAATGGTATTATTGATATGACCGGATATTTACCATCACCTTTGTCACGTGATCATTATGAGTTCTGGGTAAATGGTAGATACTTGAGAGATGAGGTTAAAATCATATCTCCTACATGTGTTCAATTGATAAATTTGAAATCTTTGAGAAATTTTGAATGTGTTGAACTGGTGGATGATTTTAATGATTCAATATTGACAGAACAACACAATGTTTATGTCGATATAAATGGGAAAACATATTCATCATACAGAATCGCGAAGAATGATAATACCGTATATTCTCAAGATATAAAGTATACATTCAATGCAAATGAACAAGAACCATTACAATCATATACAAAACCTATTATATCAAATCCAAACAATAAAAACATTGAAGAAGATATAATGAAAACAATTGTATCTAACGAAGAAGCACCACCAGAGATACCATCATTGAATGGTGTTGATATATACTATGTGTATTCTCAAGATATTGGATTATTAGAAGCTCCTAATGAAAAGATATTGGAAATGTTTGATAATGTTTGGAAGTATGAGCAAACAACAAATCCATTATTCCCAAATCGTCACATAAATTCAAATAAAACAATCACTCTAAAATCTAAATATTCCATCGAAGATGATATGTATATTTTGTATGCTTCTGGGAAGATTGACAAATCAATGACATTATACATATCAAATTCACCATCTGCAAAAATAGACGATATATCAAATACATTAAAAATTATACCATTTATACGAAATGGCGTATTTGTATATGCTGACAAACAATACCGGGGTAAATGGTTGCATTCAACAATACCAAATACAGAACCAATAAAAATTATGTAATCTATTAGGGGTGGAAACACCCCTAATTTCTTTTTACAAATAAAAAAGAATCGGGGGCGAAAGCCCCCATTAAATCAAATTAAATCATATAAAGAAATTTACTAAAGAAAGAAACACAACCGGGGGATGATTGTTAGTGGTTAAATTTCCCCCGATAAATATTATAATAAAAGGCTCAGAGAGAACGCCCCTTATTATCAAAACGGTTAATTTGAGTTTACATTTAAACTCATGGATTTGTTACTTGAATTGCATTTAACAATTCTTGTTCGAGTTTTATAACTTCGGGTTTAACTTGTACCGATGAAGACAACCAGTTTGGTTCAACACGTTCTGTTGAATATCCATCTGGATTAATATGTGTTACAAGATTCAAACGTTCGGAAAGAACCTTATTAAGTTTACCACCGTTCGCTTTCTGGAGATTATCAACGATACTATCCATACTTGGTGTAATTTTATGAAGTAATCTATAATACTCCTGTGCTCCCAATTTTAACCAATCATATTCGATAGGTACACCATTCTTATCAACAATACCAAATGTCTTATTTGTGTTCTTGGTTTCGACAAAACGATTGTAGATAGTACTCTTGGCTTTAATAGCACCACTCAACGGTGTCATATAACCTCTTCTATGCATATTGAGATAATACTGATGTTCCCGTTCACATATACTTGGTATATCCATTGTTACGAGCTTTGAATTCTTATATGAATTATGATGAATACCTTCAGTCTGTTTCTTATCAACAATTGTAATATCGCCATTATATATTCCGCATAATACTTCCGGATCTGTTTCTGGAGATATTCTGTTGAGATACAGTTTCGGCAATTTAACTTTCATTTTTATTTTGCCTTCTTTAAATGCTTTTAATCTCGTTTCATATGAACCAAGATATGCAAATTTGTCACCATGTAATTCGTATTCGATTCCTTTCATAATCAGATCTACAACACTCCGCCATTCTTCTGCATCGTAATAACAGTTTCTGATTTTGTTTAATTTATCAGATAATGCTTTTTCTTCTTTATTACGATATAACTGATCGTCGGTTTTGTTATAAATCGATCTTGGATCTGCACGAACGTATGCTGTACTCATATCTCTTTTAAGTTGTTCCATCTGTTCTTTTGTCAATTTGATATAAGCTACATCCTTCGTACGTGCTTTTCTTTTTTCTGCTTCGATCTTTTGACGTAATATCTCTTTACGTCTTTCTTCTTCCTCTGGAGATAACGAAACATCCACACCATCTTCATCATCGTCATCAAATAATTGAGCTTCCATTAATTTGACATATTTCTGGACTTCCATCTTTTCCAGACTGCTCATTGCCACATCAACACCGGCTTCTAACTTATCCAACAAGTTTTGAAGATGTTCAACTGGCAACAACAAGCTATTTTGAATATCGAGGTTTTCGTCCATATAACTCAACTCCTTTCACAATAATGATGTATATACGAATATACATAAAAAGTGATATAAATAAACGGGGGCAATTGCCCCCATTCAAATCATTCATTTTTATTTTCGATAACAAATGATGTGAAATCAAATTCCATTTTCTTTTCTGAGAATTTGCCACATGTCATTTTGCCTTCTCCACATTTGTTCTTTGTAACACAATCCGGACCAGCATGTTTGAATATTGTCGGAGACACCTCCATACACAATTTCCACATGCGTGTTGCCATATCACGTATCTCCCACTGAGCACGGTTACAACATCTATGTTTGAAGAAGTTGAACAATGAACGGATGTTCATTGTAACGATGATGGATGTTGTACATGCATTTGGCAAAACAAATCTTGCATCTTCATTCGCTTTCTTTTCCGCAGCTTTACGATTCATTCCACGTTTGACCATTCCCTCTATGAGCAAGTCTCTGATATTCTCATACTCACACTGTATCTTATACATTGTTTCATCAAATATCTCTTCTGCACCGTATTCTTTTATAGATGGAGGTGTTACATATTCGAACTGATTTTCTGACACATAACGCTGACTCTTCTGAGAATATGAAGCTATTCTGTGTCTCACCAGCTGGTGAGAACAAGCACGAGAGATTCCTTCGATTGCAAATGTAAATGATGCATGTTCGATTGGTGATTCGTGTCCAAGATCGAACAACATATTGAGGAATTTCTCAACACTCTCATCGGTCATATTATCCATTATTAATTCATCAACAGTTGATGATGAATAACATAACTTAGCTGCAGCAGCGATGAGATTCTCAGGATTTGGTGTGTGTTCCAATAATTTGACATTCATAATCATTCTTCTCCTTCAATATTATTATTCATTTCATTAGCCGCTTTTTCATAACCTTCTTTGTATCCGGCCATGAAACTTAGATTGATTGATGCTATTGCCGATTGAGCAAACTCTTGAATCAATTGATATGATTGATTCATGAATTCATCTTTTAAATCGTCGGTATCACACATTGTTATGTGAGGAACAACTTGGTTGCCATTTTCAATAAAGGAAACAGAACACATTAGAAGTTCACCGTAATAAAATTCGACACATGGATTTTCAATATCAAAGCTTCCATATATACAAATAACATTTTCGATTCTTGAATCTGGTTTCGGCATTTTATAGAAGCCGCCTTGGTTTCTTGTGATGTATACATATGCTCCATCACGAGAATCAGGTTCTCCGATTGTTGCCATAGATGGTGAAAGCAAAATTGGATATCTGACATCATCTACAATAAATTCATGTTTATAAAATCCGCATGCTACTCCATCGAATACAGCTCCCGCAAGTAATATCTTAGACATGATTATTTGTTTTCGTTTTATATCGATAGAATCATCTGCCTGAATAGTACCGATTTGTGATAGAGATATAACACTCATTAAGTCACATCTCGTCATTTCATTTTCAATAAGTTTCATTTTTTATTCCTCCATTATATTCTTTTTGATATGGTTTGTTCTGGATTCGATTGAATCTTTAATTCTTGTTGCATACGCATTAATCTTTTACATCGGTCATGTAGATTGTGTAATGAACTTTATTAAGCTCAGGGTTCTCATCACCGATGATTCGATGGAATGGTTTATATCCATCGATTTCTTCGATATTACATTTTTCTCTGATGGTTCTTACTGGATCTTCTACATTTTGATCCACAAAGGCTTCTGCTTTATTCTTTGTATCAAACACACCCCATACTGTATCTGACACATATCCTTCATTGTTGCGTTTTGTAACAACCCATTCTACATTGTTAATTACTTCTTTCTTCTCCAATTCGATCAATGCGTAAACCTTCTTATTCTTATCCAACAAAATAATCATCCTTGTTGGTGAATAAGATTCGATTTTACCATCGATACTTTTTGGATATACTTCCTTAATTACGTTTAATGCTCCTGTGATGCTTCTTGATAGACCACAGAACACTGTGTTGTTTATATGTCCATAAACAATCTTTACTATGCATAGATCCATTTCTACACACATCCTTTCATTATATTATTTGGATTATAACAGTATTTTTATGTATTAATTTACTATATTACTACATTCCTATACCGTCCTCCAATATTATAATATATATACAGAGAATAAAAAATAATTGAAAACCGAATCATAATGTTGATAACAGATATCTTCAATTTATAATAGAAAGATGGTGAAATAAATGAGTGGATTAATATATGATGAACAATCTTTGATAGATTCCCAAGTGTATAAATATGATCAATATCTGCATTCCCGTTTAACAAAATATACCGGTGATGGTAGAACCATTGTGACATATTTTAATATCAATGATGCAAAAACAACAACATCATTCGGTACAGACACGCATTATCAGGTATTAGGAACAAATTCTCCTCTTAGATATAACAGGATAGAAAAGTTTCCCGTAATAGGATTATCACCGTTATCTCCAGAAGAATCAAATGCTTCTCAAACAACTGTGAGAAATTACGCATTAAACGGTGAATTATACATTATACCGGATACTATTCAACCAAAGGAAAATGATTTCTTTATTATTAATCATATTAATATGAATCATATTTTCAGAATAACACAAGTTACACAGGATGGATTAAATGCTAATGGATTCTACAAGTGTTCATATTCATTATTCTCAACTAATCCGGATGAGATTTCTTGGGTTTATAAACAGACTGTTGAAACATTTGTTACTGATTTGAGAACGATCGGTGGTAATGATCTTGTTCCAGTAATAGGAAAACAGGATTATGAATATCGAAATAGAATCATTAAAATGGTAAATGATATGGTTGAATCATATACTGCAAGATTCTATGACCATACTCATAACTGCTACATGTTGCATTTAAACGGTAGGACATTATTCGATGTATGTGCAAATATGTTTATGGCAAAACATGGATTGATGATTAATGATGATGCTGTGAGAAATATTGTTCTTAATCCTAATAAGTTGCGTCGTCCCGAAATGGATGATTATTATCAGAAATCCCCATACAAATGGATCGAACGAGATGCTCCATTGAGATATTTGGATACATTTAAATACTACATCAGAAAAGGATTCGATTATCCCGATTCTTCATTCGCGATGTATGGTACTGATGTAGATATAATGATTCCATCAAATCCATGGTGTAAATCTCCAGAATGCGAAGACTTCTTTCCAATCGAAGTTATGAATATTCTTGAGAATGAAACAGATACACGTCCATGTGCTGAATGTGATTGTAGATGTTGTCCAAAACGTGAAACATGTGTTCGGCATTACCAATTGAAACGTTTTGATTATATTTCAATTATACACGATTTCATACATGGCAAATTAAATACACTTGAACAATTGTCATTGTATACAGGTGATCAATTATTTGATTATTCTTTGTCCGAAGAAGTTTATTTGTGGACACCTATAATCATATACATCATTAAATACATCCTCCAATTCAAATAAGAAAGGAATGAATAATTATGAGCAAATGTAATTGTAATTGCAATCAACCGACGGGTGAAAATGTAATACCCGTTCGATTTGCAGAATTTGTAATACCTGGATCATATCCATATGTAAGACCCGTTAATGTTAATTCATATGCATGTTGTTGCTGTGATAACACAGAACCTTCATTGAAGGATTATCCAACATCCGGAATATTCAAAGGAAACGGATTTGCGTTGATTAATGATGCGAATCCATATCTCATAGATACAACAAACATGTCATATGGTCAGGCGTTAACATTCTCGGAAAACATATATACCCGTGTTACAAAACGTGATGATCCGTCATGTATAAATCTTACCGCAAGATTTGACTTTACAGATTCATCATTAACAAACACCGTGAGATTCGATTTTCTCAAAAACTACATTGCAAGAAAATATGAAGAATTATCGGGTGTTCTCCCGATAATAAAAAATGGAATCAAATTCCGAATCCATTATGCAATAAACAATATTGATGGTGGTATTGAATATGAGGGTCATACAGATTGTAAAGTCGATACAACACATTTCCATTTTACATCAATCAAAGACGTGTTTGTCCAATCTGCAAAGGGATTAATAATCGATAATATTCCTGCAATGACATATCAGGGAAGATACATAATAACCATCAAAAATGTCGAAGCATTTATTGAGGTTATTGATACTAAGTCACATCTACAAGATCCATCATTGAATCCTTATTATACATTCACGGATAATAATAGAAAGATCCTTCTCCAAGAACATGAAATATCTGAAGAAACACCTGATGATGTTATTCTCATCGGCGAGTGTGCTGTACAGAAATCTTTTGAATATATTGCAAATATTACAACACGTTTGAGATTGGATTTCATCGCATTTACATCACTTCCGATAGCATGTGGTGATACTTCGCCAATATGGTTTGCTTTAAATGAACCAACAGAACAAAGTATCACACAACTCAGAAATGAAGTATCTGCAATAGAAGCTGAGATAACAGCAATACATAACAAAGACAATGATCAGGATGCAAGATTAACAAATCTTGAAGGACAAGTTGAGCTCAATCGTCAGAACATTGTTACATTGACAAATAAGGTTGCTGCCTTAGAAGCTAAGGATATTGAACATGATTTGGCAATCCAGACTTTGTCACAACGTGTTTCTGCATTGGAAGCTATACCACTCGCGTTATTGTCATATAAACAGGGTAAAGAATTCTTGAAAGGTCAGTTAACATATAAAACTTACGGTTCATTATATCAATCAACAACAGATTTCACAGCATCTGGTGTATTTGATGATGATGTTTTGTTAGGAAATCTTGTCCCTGTTGTAACCGACAATACATGATTTAAATATGGGGCGGAGACCCGCCCCATTTATTTTAAACGAAAGGAATGAATAATTATGGCTGAAACGACAATAGCTATAGATGTTATTGACAAAGTATCTAAGACAAGACCAATTGCAATCATAGGAGCTTCGCAACCATGTCGAAACTATAATGCTACAGCATTGGATGTTTGGCAATTGATACAGATACCTGATTATTGGATATATGAAGCAGGTACAAATAAAATCATTAACGGTGAAAATTATTATGATTATTTCCCCGAGGAGAAACCTGGTCCTTCTGGAGTAACTCCAGAAGAAGTTGAAAATATGATATCTAACAGGATTGATTCTACTATTAGTACAACTTCAACAAATGCTATTGAGAATGGTGTAATGACAAATTTTGTTAATTCATCTATTCAAACTGCTACTGCGGATTTCAAAGGAACATTTACTTCCAAACAGGATATGGATGCTGTAACTGCAAACAAGAATGATTATGCATTTTTAATCGTGTATAATCAAGGTGAACCTCAAACGGTAAATCATTATGAAAGATACAAATGGGTTGAACCGGCTGTATCTGATTCGAACTGGGCATATGAATATAATTTAAATAATTCATCATTCACATCAGAGCAGTGGGCCGCAATAAATTCCGGAATTAAATCACAGGATGTTTCAAATATTAATGATTTGGAAATGAATGCTGTTAAGAAATCAGATGTGGATGATGCTTTGTCAGATACATCTATTAATCCTGTTCAAAACAAAGTAATATCTTCTGTTCTTGGATATGTAAATTCTTCGCTCGAGGAGGTGCTGTAACATGCCGAATACAATAGAACAAAATATCGAAAGATTAAAAGCTACGGTTCCTGCAATTAAGAATTCGATTATTACAAAGGGTGGTACCGTTAATTCTGGAGACGGTTTAGAAGAATTTGCCGATGATATATTATCCATTAAAAATGAATTAACTGATATCACGATAACTTCTAATGGCAAATATTATTCAGGTGAAGAAACAACATTGACAACAACCACGTTTCCTGCGACTGTTTTAGATGCTACAGGTACTCCGCTGAAACATGTTGATGTTATTGGTAACACTAACCAGTCTGGTACACCGAGTCCCGATAACCCCATTATGCCACAAGGTACTGGTGATAAAACGGCGAATTTGTTTGATATTGCAAGTACTATGTTTGCGGTTGGTTATAATGCTAATCTAATAAATGACGATAGTTATGTTGATTTTACAATCAACAACAATAATATCGAAATCGTGAACAAGGAAACGTCACATTCTGCCTATGTTTTGCTTGGATTTTTTGAAAATGGAAGCACCCTTGCGGTTACAGCATCTGTCACACCTAATGTGAATTGGGGCGTTTATGCAACCAGTAGTACACAGTTACCTATCCCATTTTCGGATACGTCAAAATTTACAACAATTATACCACGCGACCAGAATACCTCGAAAACTTTTACAGTACCACAGGGACTAAACTATATATGGATTAGTACAGGTACGGGAAGTAAATACACAGTAAACATATCAAATATTATGCTCAACCCAGACTCAACTTTACCCTACGAGCCGTTTGGCTACAAAATCCTGATTTCATGCGGTGGCACAACTACGAATGTGTATTTGGGTGAAGTGGAGACAACAAGGAAGATTAGGAAGTATGAGTTTACTGGTGAGGAAGTGTGGACAAAATCATCACGAGCTTTTTACACGGATATAATTGATAATCTTGCACTACCTAATTCTTTGACTGTTTGCACTCACTTTATTTCCTCACCTACTGACGGTATTTGTGTGACAACTGGAAATAAAAGGTTAAAACTGTTTGAATCTGCTTTGCCAACTGGTATTACCACGGCAGCAGAAGTGCAACAATATATGTCATCACAATATGCCGTAGGAACTCCCGTAACAATCTGGTATGTTCTTGCAGAGCCAACCACAGGCATAGTCAATGAACCGTTGATGAAGATTGGTGAGTATGCGGATGAATTATCAATAGATGTAAATATTCCACTTGAACAAAATGCTCAAAATATTATAAATATCGATACAACATTGAAACCTTCATCTGCATCGTTTACATATAATAAAAAAGGAACTTATATTGGTTACAACGAAATCAATGTTAATGTTCCAAATACATACACGGTGGAAGATGAGGGTAAAGTTGTTAACAATGCAACTCTTGTTTCACAAACAGCAATGCCTACAGAGATAACAGTCAATGATACATACGATACAACACTCTACAACAGTATCACTGTAAATGTTCCACCACCTACATCTACTAAAACTGACACTACTGGATCTGGTATAAAGTTTATCGGAGATGGAAATCCGCTAATAAGATGCGATATTGAAGGCAACATGGATCAACAAGGAACACCCTCTCCAAGTTCAATAATTATGCCTGATGAGACTGGTGATAAAACGGCGAATTTATTCGATGTAAACAACCCATTGATTGCGAACAGATATTATAGTACAACAGATAATATGTTAATAAACACGACAAACAACGCATTTGTTTATATACCGATAGAATACGGAAAGAAGTACTATGTTAGTGGTGTAAAAAGAGTTTCATCATCAACTTCTGTTCGGTGGGTTACAACATCAGCACCCCCGACAGAATATCATACGTGTTTAAGAACTGATGTTTTTAATCAATCTGATGTGTTCACGCTAACAGCGGAATCCAATGAAAATTATCTTGCTATATTTGTATGCGGTGATAGTGACTATTCTGCATATGGTACAGTAACAGCTGCTATTACAGCAAATTGTGCAGACTTAATCGTTGATAACGGCTACTACCTACCCATAGAATGCGGTGGCACAACAACGCCTACATACCTCGGTCAGGTACAAACAACGAGGAAGATTGCGAAGTATGAGTTTACGGGTCAAGAAACGCTAAATGGAGGTTCAGTGATAGGGCAAATCAACTGGATTACTAATCCAAAAGCGATTAAAGCCACCACAATATGCAGCCATTATCCATACAAAAGCGAATATAGTGGCACTGGATTCCCATACATTTGGATTACAGAATCAAGCAGTTCCGGTTTATTATGGTTTGAACTTCCGCGAGACTATGGAACAGATGTACAAGATGCAATAAATAAATTCAAGCAGTACCTCGCAGACCAGTACGCCAACGGAACACCTGTAACAGTTTGGTATGTACGATCCACAGCAACCACCGGCATAGTCAATGAACCTATCAGAAAGATAGGCGATTATGCAGACAGCGTATCACCTACTGGAATACCAACTATTGCAGGATTAAATGAGTTTCGAGTTGCAACAACTCTTCCACCTTCAAAAACGACAATAGAATATCGTTATATAGAAAACATACCGATTCTCGATAGTAAAACAATTACAGCAAACGGAATATACAATGCTTCTGATGATAATCTCGATGGATATTCGTCTGTGAATGTAGATGTTGCTGATGGAAGTAATGCTGATGTAGTCTTTTATGATTACGATGGAACTGTTGCAACTTCTTATTCAGCAGCCGATTTTGCTAATCTTTCAGCTATGCCCACAAATCCAACTCGTACAGGTTTAACTTCACAAGGTTGGAACTGGTCTTTGAGTGATGCTAAGACTTATGTTGCCGCATATGGTAAACTTGATATTGGTCAGATGTACACTACTTCTGACGGTAAGACGAGAATTTATATAAATCTTTCCGAGGGTAGAATATCACCTCTGATGATGTTATATCTGAATGCCAATACTGAATTGGACATTGATTGGGGTGATAATTCAACACATTCAACATGGACTACTACAAGTGCTGATTATAAAAGTGAAAGACACAGCTATCCTGATAAAGGTGCGTATGTCATTGTTATAACTGTTGTCAGTGGTAGTTTCATATTCCAATCACAATCAACATCATACAATACATTTTTTACAGACGGTAACAACACCAGCAACTCTTCTGACAGAGCATATTTAAATTCAATTCAAAAGATTGAAATTGGTACTGGTATTACTACAATTGGAGATTATGCTTTCGATGGCTGTTATTCATTATCATCAATATCCATCCCTGATAGTGTTACTTCGATTGGACAATATGCTTTCAATAACTGTTACACATTATCATCAATATCCATTCCTAATACTGCTACTTCGATTCAAAGTTATGTTTTCATGAACTGTGATTCTTTATTATCCGTAACCATCCCTAATACTGTTACTTCAATTGGAGATTATGCTTTCTATAGTTGTCGTTCTTTATCATCTATAAACATTCCTAACAATGTTACTTCAATTGGAGATTATGCTTTCTATAGTTGTCGTTCTTTATCATCTATAAACATTCCTAACAATGTTACTTCAATTGGAGATAATACTTTCAGTAGCTGTTATTCATTATCTTCAATAATTATTCCTAATACTGTTACTTCAATTGGAGATAATACTTTCAGTAGCTGTTATTCATTATCTTCAATAATTATCCCCGGTAATGTTACTGCAATTGGAAGTTATAGTTTCCAGAATTGCAACAGTATGGATTATATTAAATTCATACCAACAACCCCACCAACAGTATCGAACTCAAATGCATGGTCAGGTGTATCAACATCCACCATCATATATGTTCCCGCAGAATCAATCAATGCCTATAAGACGGCTACCTATTATCCAAATCCTTCGTCGTATAAATATGTCGGTTATGCTACATATGCCTCAGGTGATTCGTTACCATCGTCAATACCTGGTTACAGTTTAACATGGTATGCTACCATTGAAGACTGGATAGCAGAAACAAATCCTATCACGGTTGGTAATGGTAATGAAGTATATGCTAAGACTACAGTTGTTACAAGCATTACTCGTGAAACAGATTTTGTTAATAATGTAACAACAAGATCAACCGATGGTATCGAAGCATTAAACGTTTATAGAAATATAAATCGTTGTAATGTTGCTGATGATGGAACTATCAACGCATACTACAGTGATGTATCATATACAGAAGATGGATCAAATGGACAAGTAATGGTTAAAATACCAAAATTCTATTACAAACTTGATGTATCTCAAACCGGCGATCTTGATGGAGTAAATATCCGTAAAGGTAGATGGAGTATTGCTGATACAAAACTTGATAATAGTTACAAGTTACATCCTGCATTTTTAGCAGCAGATGGTGTTACCGAATTGGATTACTTCTTGTATGGTGCATTTGATGGAGTTGGTCAGAATTCTGAAGGCATATATAATACTTCATATAACACATCATCTGCTAAACTGTCATCTGTTGCAGGTTCAACATATGTACCATCGAATTCAATGACTCGTGCAACTGCACGTACCATGGCTGCAAATCGTGGTACCGGATGGTATCAAGCTGCTGTAAAGCAAACGATGGCAATACAAATGTTATTTGCTGTAGAATACGGATTCAATTCACAAGTAGCTGTCGGTAAGGGTGTTACAAATGCTTCTGCAGCAACATATGCCGGACAAACAACTGGTAATATTACATCTGGTACTCAAAGCAACGAAACAACTCCTGTTAACTGGAGAGGTATTGAAAACTTCTGGGGTAATATCTTCGATTGGATTGATGGATTGAATATCAATGAAAGAGTACCGTATATATGTGATGACTACACATTCGTTGATAATACATCTACAGGATATACTCAGATTTCCTTCTCACTTCCTACAACGAATTACATTACCGCGTTAGGATATGATTCTACCAACGACTGGGTTATGTTACCTTCGGAATCATCTTCTACTTCAAATCCAAATGGACCAATCGGTGATTATGTCCATTCGAATGCAGGGTGGCGCGTTTCTCTATTGGGCGGTCGCTGGACTAATGGATCTAATGCGGGTGCGTTCTATTGGCATTGTAATAATACTTCGTCGTATGCGAGTGCGGGTATCGGCGCGCGGCTTATGTATATACCATCTGCCGTATAATATTAATTATTTTATAAATTGTAAATTATGGGGGATTATCCCCCATAATTTACCACCTTTTATTGTTTATTTTTGATAATTATTTCTTCGGGTTTGAATTTCACCATATCTTTGTAACCAATTTTTCATTACTGGTTTACTATATTTATTTTGCAAATTATACGTATTCGCATGTTTAAGAAAACCGATGTAACTGTAAAACGAGCTACGATTATGATTATTCATCTTCTCATATCTATATTTCTTACTTTTCTTAATATACTTATCACGGGTCCTTCTTCTGATTTTCATGTAATCATGGTTAATTACATAACCACAGAAATCAATCCCTCTATCACACGTATAAAATAACTGGTAGTTGGGTTTTATATCCAAACACAATTTTTCTTTTAATAAGAATTTAATATTTTCGAATAATTCTTTTAAGAATTGATAATCATCATGTAAGAAAACCATATCATCCATATACCTGAAATAATATTTAATACCAACTTTTTCTTTTATAAAATGATCAAATCCCGATAAATATAAATTTCCCGAATATTGTGATAAATAATTTCCAATTGGGATTCCATCATTTTCTGGTAATGAATCGATTATTCCATTTATTAACCACAATAAATCTTTATCTTTGAACAAACGGGCATATTGTGTTTTTAAAATAGATTGATTTATTGATGGATAGAAATGATGAATATCGATTTTCAAACACGCTTTCGTTTCGTCTGGATGATAATGCATAGCTTTATATACGCGATTTGCACATAACAATGGGCCTTTACCTTTAATGGATGAATAACAATCATAAATGAAATGTTTTTCTAATATTGGTCCAATTACTTGAATAATTGCCCATTGTACTATTCTATCCGGATAATATGGTAAACTATAAATATTTCGCACTTTACCATTTTCATTCTTCGTAAATATTCTATACCGTGCGGTTTTATAAGTTTTATTCCATAGCATCTTTTGTATTTCTCTGAAATGTTCCTGAGGATTTTTATTAACTCTTATTACTTCAGGATACCAACCTTTTCCGCGTGATGCATTTATATGTGCCAATTCAAGATTACGCATGTCTGATATTGATGTGTATAACGTGTTTCCCGGCAATGCCGGGTCATATAATATTCTTTTCATAATATATTTTCCTCATTTCGATCTTATGTTAATATTACAGAGTTTTCATCATTCGGTTATGAATCTTACTAACGCCGCATATTTTGTGTCATGTGTTTGGTTATTAACCCGGTTATTAGAAATCACGTTGGTAACATAAGTGTGTGCCGATATTCGTATTCGCATTCGACGAAGTATTATTACAATTCCAATAGAATGTACCTGCATTAGATCTATTAGTCCAGTGACTGCCCAATTGAGTAACGTGTCACTCTGTATTCGAATTGACATTCTTTTTTATTGAATATCATTCATTCTGATAACCTGCGGATATGAACGGTTTGTATACTTTCCGACTCGATTATTAAAAATGTAATTATATGATGATGTGATACGATATCAAATAATATTCAAATTTGATCAAAGGTTAAAATACTCTCTGTATATAAACCAGAAAAATAAAAAAATAAATGGGGCATATGCCCCATTTATAATTATAAAAACATTACATCGTGAATCGAATCGGCAATTATTTTAAATGCTTCATCATACAATGATTTGTTTTCGATATTGTTCTTGAGATATGTGACGGAGATTTCTCCTTCGTCCATACCGATGATAAATAATGATGTTTGTTCTATTCCCATGACAATCATACAGTCATCTGGGCTATATACAACCATCACTGAATCTTCATCCATCCCATGTTGAAAATGTTTTCTGAATGTTGGAAGATTGGTTTTGTTTGCCATGAACATTAACCATTCTGATGAATAATCGAAATTCTTTGACATATCGTTACATATGCCGGCAAATACTACGTTTATTGTCACAAGGTCATGAATTTTGAATCTCATTTCTTCTTCGTTATCGGAATATTTCTCACGAATCTCATCCAATAATTTATTAACTCTTTTATCGATAAGATCAATCTCTCCACACATAACAACATTGTTATTATTGTCATTATTCATTTTAAACATCCTTTCATTATATTATTATCTTATAATTTATCGACCCACCCCCATGATATCAATTTTATTACAATTGCAAATATCATGGGTGTTAATGCTTCGAACATAGCATATAATTCTCTATTGATACTGAGAATAATCATGCTCTTAGTATGTGGGAGAACTGTTTTCATACGTTTTCTATGATTGAAAATCTCAATCATACAATTCACCACGTACACTAATCCGGCAACCATTAGTATTAGTAAAACGATGTCCATTTTGTGTAAATAATCTTTTAACATTTTAATCTACCTACTTTCTTATTTTGATATTGGTATTTATAATAGATGAAATGTACAAATATCTCGGACTATTGCAATTTCAAATATTAACATTTAATGAGACGCCCCATATGGGGCGTCATATCTTTATTCTTTTTGACTGTTTGAAATTATATTTAACAGTCATGTGTAATTTGTATTATTCGTGCCGTTTGAATCAAATCATCCATATTAGGCATATCTACGACATAAATAGCGGAAACTTCATCTGCCGAAATGATTCTATATTTTCCATCTTCATTTTTAGCAGATATTTTTTCAGCATCTCGGTCGTTAGAAACAAAGTATTTGTCATCGTTGAAAGTTTTGATTACCAATAGATCTTTCTCACCAATACCATTAAAATCAAAAGATTTCTTATAGTCACTCTTAAGATCATCTATGTTGATTGCTTTGAGGTGTACTTTAGATTTAGTCTTCTTAATTTGGTAATATTTGTATCTATCAGCATGAATATCCGTCCATGTGTAGTTAATATCCAACTTGGTTCTATCAGGACTAATATCTCGTGGTCTGACTATAGTACCTTCTTCCAAATCATGTATAATAATTGATGGTATATTATCGTCATATGTTTCGGTCAATTTGTCTTTGGAGATAACCTGTTTATCTGACACGATATCATCGATTCGGTTCTTTCCAAGTCTTAACCATATACTGACAAACTCCGAAGTATATCCGGAACGTGTTCTCTCTTTCTTGTATAACTCATAAATGTCTGAGGAATAACTATTGTCGAAAGTTAGTTCAGTGGGTGTGAACTTTTTCAGTTTAGTCACACAACCCAAGTACCAATTCATATATCTTTCACCCTCAATATAGTATTCCGGATTAAATATTGAATTTTCAGAAGTAAATCGTTCGAGATTTTTGAGCAAATATTTATCATCCATGGAATCACCATATTCAAGAATTTTATCACCTATCTGAAAATGTGCGTGGTCAATTATTTCAACACGTTGAAACAAATTACTATCCTTACTAATTGGACAGAATATCTCCATTCCATAAAATCTTTCACAGAAGAATCTGCTTGATAATAAGGGTGAGATCACATTATTATCGTTTGTATTATTCATTTATTACACCTCTTCATTATATATCACAGCAACAATACCACAACCACCAATTGTATCATCACAGGTAGCATATTCATCATAAAGAGCAGTATATATTTTATAATATAATCCCGTTCTTAATAATTCATCATGTGCGTTATTTGATAATGTCGATACTGAATTATTTATAAATGAATATATTGAACCCCGATAGTATTCACTTTCGACCATCTCGCGAGCATCCATATATTTCAATTCAGGATATTTCTCTTCAAATAATGTTTCATGTTTCCATTCGTGAAGAAGTGTTCCGGATTGTAAATCTTCAATATTGAACGATGCCCAATCTTGTGAATTTCCGGAAATTTCAAATCGTATTAACGATTTATCTATATCACATCTTTTGCATATCAATGTAAATGGAACATCATCACCCATGAATCCAAAATTTGATTGAAATATGATGTATTTACTATCAAGGATTTTATCGACCATAAAATTTGTGATTTGGTGTAATGTGGCTTCTTGTGTTTTTGTTGTGACTGATATATAGTCTGTGATTATATGTGATTTAATCGGTTTCTCATATTCAAGATCCAATTTTTGTGAAATTCTTTCGGCCAATACATCCATATCTTCCCAAGCAACACCAAACGAATGTTTTTGATGTTTGTTTCGATATATCTTTTCACCATCTTCGATAATGAATGAAATGTTGTCATAATCGAATTGAAATATATGAACAAGTCTTTTATCATCCGGATAATATTTGTCCTTAACAACATATCCGACTTTTGCTTTAACTTTGTTCCATTTGTCTTTACCGAATACCCCAGACACTTCATATATTTTATCTGTTGATTCGGTCACTGTATTATTGGCTTTTTTATTTTTAGCCAGTTCATCAATCCATTGATCAATAATATTATTCAGATTTGTAAAATCTAATTCTTTCATTTTTAAACATCCTTTCTCATTGTGCATGTTTTATCTTTAAACAAAGATTCAGGGGCTACGAAAGCCCCTTCATATTTTCTGTTGTGTACAGTTTCCAAATACACATTACCATCGACTGGATCTTGAATGTTAACCAGTGATGATTCTTCATTGGTTAAACAATGTCCTCTCACAACCGCAGTATGATCCGAGAGATTAATTATCATTGATGATGGATATTCAATATGTTCTCCACCTTTGATTTTATTTATGTTTTTATCAAACATAAATTCTTTCTTCATTTTTCTTTTCATATCAAATTGCTTGTTAACACGTATCATCCAATTTGTTAATGTAATTAATTTGATTGAATATCTGTAATGATGTTTTATATTATAATCTTTGACAATTATCTGTGGCTCAGTACTGAATACCTTGAGATCGGTCGGTAGATCCCAATTAAACCGTGTGTTCTTTTTCAGACGGAATTGTCTTCTTTTAACGAACTTTTTCATTTGTCGTTTATTCATATCAAGTACTCCAATCTCAAACCAATGCATATCCTTTTGACATGTCCAATTCTTTGACACGTATTATGAAATCTTTACCCAGTCTTTTGTATGTTGTATGCTTATCATCAGAAGAATCAATAACCCAATTTGAAATATCGTCATTCTCAAACAATGGGTCACACCAGTCGTCCGAAATATCGATACTATCATCATTTAGTATTTGATTCCAGAATGTCACATACGCATGATTTATATCAACTGCTTTTACAATTATTGATGTTCCGAAATTTCGATATGTTGTACTTTCAATTTCAATATAGAATAACTTTTCCAATTTACATTCCCCTTCCTTGATTTTAAGAACATTTATGGTATCACCATCGAAATGACTTGGTACTTCATGGTGTATTCCATCATATACACGATTTGGATCGAGCATGGATTTCTCTATAATTGCAAAGTGAACTATCCTGTATATTTTTCCATCCGTGGTTGCTAATGGATGTAATACTGGATCTATCATATTATTTACAATATCTACCCATCCATTAATTGATGGGATTTCAACATCCCCAAACCAACAATCTTCCTCTTTATATATGTCTGAAATAAGCCCATGTGGTTCTGATGGTGCAACAACCACATCCCTAACAGTTGGAACGCCCGCCATGAGTTCTTTCACCAATGACCCAATTCTACATCGGAACATACCCTTCAAAATCAATTGATTGATGCGTTCATCATCAACCGCTTTCTTGATATCTTCCGGAGTCATTTTTGTACTCCACAATATTTGGAATTTATAATTTTTTGGCATTATTCTTCCTCCTCCTTCTTAGGTTTGATATTGTAACATTTCGTTTTTCTAAAAGAATTTTTGATTTATTTTTCAAATGTTCCTTTTTGATTCGTTTATTCATTTACAATACCTCCATTTTCATCTATATGGATTCCATTGATCATTAACTCCGTTATGGCCGACGCATGTATTAATTCATTATTTAATTCAGCATCGGTTTGGCCTGTTACTTTTCTGATTTGTTCCCTTAGGGTTATTTCAAATATCTCAATCCCCCTTTCTTTGCCAACTGTTTCTATCAGATCCATAAATCCTTTAGCTACAGATGTTGCCAATACTGGATTCACACTATCCGAAATATCCCTTGCTTTCTGCAAATTAAATTGTTTTGGTCCTATTTGATTATATATAATTACTGCGGCTTTTGCAAATTTTGTTTCAACATCATCATTTTGAATAAGCATTGTTAAAATACATTTCAGAAATGCAAGATCTGCGGCAATGTTTCTCATAATTATTCCTCCTCAATCGAACACATGCCTATGCATTGTGGCGTGTCATATGTCACCATACCGCATCTTTTGGTAAGAATATAACGTGTTTCTTTCCAATCAATACGATCATCTTTTCCAAGGCTTTCACCTATTGAGAGATCTTCGGCCTTGTACAAACGAATTCCTGCAAACGAAGCATATGATTCGCTTTCAATGTATTTGAACATTTCTTCAATCGAATGGAATTCCTTTTGTAGAGCCATTGATTCTTCAAGGGACCCTCTATGTGGACGGCACTTAATTCTCGTTATTATCACCTCTTTCAAGTCTTTCAAGTTTCTTTTTATTAAGGGATTTTTGATATTGTGAAGTTTTTGATAATATCAAGATTGGAATCGGATTAAGTTTACCGCTTTTACCACGTTTCATTTTGTAGAAGATTGTTAATAAAACCATATTGGTTGTGTTTTCATCTTCACCATTGAATATGTCATCATTGATGAATCTATTAACTCCATTATCATCTGTATTATGGATTAAGAATTGTAATGCTGGAGATACTGGTTTTATACTTCCATGACCTTCATCCGGTGTCAGACGTATTATCTTTGTTGGAGTTTTAGTATTGTTGAATACAATATTCTCAACTTTATACCAATCAATGATTGAGTATATTTCATTTTCTTCACCGTTCTCCAAACATCCACCCGGAATTTCTGGTGCATAATTTATTCCGAATACTGAGAAATCAGATTCATATATTTCTATATCAGTATGATTTGGAATGCGTAATGGAGTTTCATCACACTGATATATTATCTTATAATCTACCGGTCGTGAGTGTAATCTGTTACTCCATACACGATGTGCATGATCACAGATCATTCTGAAGTCATTGGTTGAAAACCCATCTTCTCCTACAGTATATGATATTATTGGAGATATTCCGAAATATATACCGATTAATGCTTCGAGTTTATCATGTCTTGTTTTGTATTTATCATAGAATGTATCCCCATCTATCACGTTTGATCTCAGCACCAATGTCCCATGGGATTCTAATAATCCTCCACCACAATCTGTTTCGGAGATTCTATATATTTTATCATCTATATCAAGACGAGGTTCTTCGTTTTTATACGTGATTTTCACGTTATCCACAACGACGCATACTCTATCAGTTACACGTCTTACCAATGTAAAATTCTCATTTGTTAACATATTTTCTTACCTCCTTATTATATCTCTTGAAAAAGTTATATTTGGTTTCGATATGAAAATCAAGTTTGTCGAAATCAAAATCATACTTCTTAGAATATTCTTCTATTGCATCTGTGGCATTTAGCTTTTTGCCAAACACCGTCTGTGTCGAAGATATGAAATTGAAATCGTTTATGAACTTTTTGATTTCTTCTTCTGTCTTTCCTTCATATTCCAATACCCATATTGCCATCGCGAGAATGGATTGGGATATTGAGAATACTGCATTGTTGAACATCTCATACTGTACTTCCGCTTTGATATCCTCTCGACATTTTACACAGTCTTTGACTCTTGATTTCATTTTAAACATTCCTTTCTGACATCTGTAAGATTAAATTTGATTTTGATGTCATATAAATAATATACATATGAAAAGAAGAAAAAATAAGGTGGGCATTATGCCCACCTCTATTCATTGATTTATTATATGTAATACCATAAACGTGTACCGATATGTGCAGCCGCATACGACGAAGCAATACTACAATCCCAATAGAACGCACCTGCATCAGAGCTAATAGTCCAGCGACCACCCAACATCAGAGGATTACATTCATCTTTAGATGGGCAATAATAACATGAATCACACAAATCTTCATTATTTTCATCACAATTCTCTGGAATAAATAAGCATTCCCTAAAATCCTCAAATTGCTTGAATCTGGTGATAAATCCACTTTCAACACAAGCTTTGATGTATGTGTTTTTGTCACCTATAATCAAATAATTATCTTCGTCAAAATATGTATCAGAGATCTTGACGTAGTATCTACCATACAAAGCACGTATTCCATGAAAATCTGTAGATGTTCGCTTTAAACCATGTTCAATGAAATATAACATCTGCAATCCGGAAGCCATATACATTGTTATTGAATCTGAAAGATCTTTTTCACCGAGTTTAGTAACTAACTTTCCAATGTATATTTCATCTCTGACATTTCCATCCTTATCAATAAACATTGGATGTATTTTGTAACCCAGAGCTTTAATCATTTCATAAGGAAAATCCATAGATAATGGATGTGGTATAAGTATTGATATTGTATCTGTGTCTTCCGTCTCATTTTTCACATATGTTCGTTTGTAATAGAATCTCTTTATTGATACATAATCCGAAATCTTATCACCTGGATCTCCAAACAATTTATTTATATCATCCAGATTGGTATTATCAGAAACAACTGTTTCCTTTTTATTATAATCGATCGTTCTTGTTAATACTGTTCCAAAACGTTTTGCCATCGAATTAACATTTGATCCATCTGATTTATTATCCGAAGTTGATTCATCTTTTTCTTCATTAGATATTTCATCCGGAACATTTTCTTTTTCTTCTATTGAATCTTTCATGAACAGATTCTCGCATGTAATTGGTTTCATAAATTCATATTTGTTTGCTTCATTTACATTTATTGAAAATTCTGACATTTCTCCAGCCTCATTAAATATATTAAATGTTAATGAGAAATATTCATAATTTCCTTCACACAATGTTCCAATGATAGTTTCACCAGTTTCTTTGTTCTTAATTACGTACGGATAATCAGATACAAATTCCTCAGCATTGAATTTAGATACAGTTTCGTTCGATATGGCTTTGTACTTAATCTCCATTGTATTTACCTCCATTATTTACCTTTAACCCACTGAATGAGTTTATATATTAATACGGCACCTACTGTGCCGACTGTAACAAGAATGATCGCGATTAAACCAATAAGAACAATGAACCACGCATCTTGCCCAAGTGTTCTTTCATACATTGGAGTATTCACATATTCTGTGAAGAAATCTAATATCCATTGTAACATATTGATCATCTCCTATTATTCTATTTTATCATAAATTGCAAATCCAACAGAACATCCTAAAATCGATAATATCATGTGGAAACATGATTCTGATAAAGGTTTATTATCGAATATTGAATATATCAATTGACCTGCAAATGCTAATGCGAAGCAACCACACAAGAATCCAAATATTAGAGTAAACAACGTTAGTGATTTAAGTATGATATCCTTCATTTTCAATTCCTCCTAAATGTCAAGCTTCTCTATTTTGAATTCTTTAATATTTCCATCCATCAGAGAATCGGATGGTATCAGAATGTGTGTCACACAGTTTCCTGTAAAAGCACTATTAACCAATGTTGGATCTGCTATGGCCAAGTAGAGATTTGTTTGTGATAAATTCGATACAATGCATGGTACATCGTGTAATTCCCTATAATCATCCTTAGTTGTTAGCTTGATAACATCTCCAGGTTTGAGGATTCCATCATCATTCTCTTCAGAATAAAACTTATAAAAATATTGGGGTCGCCAGGCACAATATGATGAAAGTGGGATGATGGTCGGTAAACGTTCGGGATTTATTTCAATAAAGTAATTTGATGATTCTTCAATTAGTATGTCCACTTTTATATTATAACATTTTCCACTACAGATTGTGACATGATCACACTCCTCTCCGATAACTACGTTCGATAACACTTCCGCATCTTTAAGGATAGCAACACGTTCAGGTTCAAGATCAGGACGTTCTCTCCATAATATGTTTAAACAACCATTTACGGACATACTAACCATTTCTGAAACGTCCTTTTCCAGCCTTTCAATATCAAAGTATATCTTATCATCACTCTTTCGGATAATATCCTCTTTACGTATTATTTTATTCATCTTTATTCTCCTTCATCATAAGTGAACCAGTTTTAATTATTGATGCAATGTCTTCTGATATTACAAATTCTCTTTTATTTGAATCATCACGATGTTTTCTAAAATTCAGAAGAACAGAGATGCTTTGTGCATCACCATATACATTCAATGGAATTTTAACTTTATGAATTGGATAGTATGAGAACATTCCGCCATCTTTTCCATATGTTATTTTTCCGATGATATCTTCTCCAAATACATGAATAAGATTTTCGCGATAACTTTCAACGATTTCATCATCATTGTTGCCATATGCAATCATCGGATACATACATGATGAGAAACCTTCGGATCCCATCTCACATGTTCCAACTATATAACACAGATATGGGTTGTTGTATAATTTGTCATTATATTTATGATTTTTATTCATTTTCGTCCTCCTTTATTATGAGATCTCCGCTGCATAAGAATTTATCACCATCTGATTCGGAAAATTCATAACACATACAAGGATCCTCATCTTCAAGCACGATCGCATTGAGGAAAGTAACTTCATTGGAAGGACGCTTCTCAACACATATCGCACATCTTGTTTTATCATAAACCTTGAGCAAATACTTTTTACCTATTTCAAAGATATCAGCCTTATCTGAATACATGACAAAATAATGAATCGATCTATCGTTAATATCTACGTCCGGTCGAGTACTCCATACCTCTGTAAATATTGCAAAAAGTTCTGTTTCTGTGTTAAACTTTTCAACCAATTCATTCATCAAATCATTCTCAATCGTAAGTTGAGCTTCTTTGAAATCTTCCGCTGTAAATGGTCCTGGTTTTGATCCACTCACAGCTTCTTGTTCCTCATACTGTTTATCAAGATAATCTAATATTTCTTTATCATTAAATAAATCATCATTGTGAACCGGATATTCAATCGGTTTTCTATTTTTATGGAGATCATTAATTTGTTCTTCGATGTATTTCTTTAAGTCAGAATCGGGTGATTCTGGATGAACTTTTTCCGGTTTGAAATATTCCAGATTCTCATCGAAATGATATCTTTTGCACGAAAACTTTTCAGAACCACCACAACCGATCTTAGTTGAATAACATGCATATGGTTCACCTGACCAATCCACCATGACATCGGTACAATGCGAACATGTTAAACATGTACCGATCTCACACCATGAAATGCAGTGGGCAACACCAGCATTTCCGACAAATGGATGCATCATTCTTTTCTTTACCATTCTGCGAATGTTCGAATCGAAATGGTGATGACCTCCTTTCTTGCAGAACTTCTTTATTTGTCTTTTATTCATCATCTTTCAACCTTTCATTTTTACTTTTGAGATTGTTAATATACTGACGTACCATGGGATCACTTGATACACCCATCTTAGATGATGGATATATCGAAGCTCCATCATAATCAATTACTCCTTGAAGCAATTCGCTACATTTCTTTCCATTGACAATATATTCTGATAGGGATAATGATGATGTGGTTTTATCTTTTCCATCACTCTTCGTCATTATCGGTGAATTTGGACGAACATAATCTTCATCTTCTTCTGTTGATGGGTGAGCCGTTGATGCATCTATCATATGTACATCAACATCACACCATCTTCCGAATATTGTTGATAATGTGAATAATAATGCAAACGCACCAACAAAGCCAATGAATTGTATACACAATGTTGGATTAATTGATCCACCCCATAACATCTTCAGCATATGTATACTTACAATAATCATGCCTATACCCACAACGATTGATAATATTGTTGATATGATCAACATAAATGTTCCAATGATTTTCTTCATTTTCCTACAGCCTCTTTCCATATATTTGCAAGATCGTTTTCAGTTGGTCGTTGCGAAAGCTTGACCATTATAAATTGTTCATCTGGGGAACTAACTGGAGTTAATATCTGACGTCTTCCGAGTTTATAAATATACACATTGTTGGTTTCTCCGATATATTCACATCTAATAATATACCAATTACCTGATTCATCTGGATATGACTTGAATATGACTTTGGGGAATGATTCAACGACCATTGGTTTATGTGTGTTGCCATATTCGATATTCATCTCAAATTTGATGGTTTCTATAGCTTGCTCTATATCATTTGCACATTTCTCAACGGATCGAATAACGTCTGGTTTTGGTTCAATTCCCCCGCATATAATTTTGAGGCATTTCAGAGTTTCTTTTAAAAGTTTTCTTAATTCACCATTGTTCATACTATCTTTCCTTTCATCGGGTATTTCTTTTAATGGCAATTTGTGTCCCCATACATCAAACACATAATCCTTGTTGTTCTCTTTTGATTTTCCTTCATTCATTTTAATAACTTCCTTTCAAATGACTTTTTGATAATGTGATATATTCACTTATCATATTAATAATATACATATAGAAAGGAGGTTTTATCGTGGATGAAATTATAAATATTGGAATGATTGTATGTATTTCATTATTCTTAATCGTGATGGGAATACTCATAATCGGACCGAGTGAACCCAAAGATGATGATGAAGATAATAATGATGATAAAAAATAACAAAGGAGTTGTTTATTATGAAAATAACATTAACAAACGGAGATATCTCAACAATATCAGAAGAAGAGTTAACGGCATACAAAAAATGCGTGACTAAAAAATATCCAAATGATATTATTGATGAAATAATTCTCACATTTGATGATGAAGGATTTGTTAAGATCGAAACACATAAACATTCCAAACCGATGGTGCGTATACGCCGCATCACAGGGTATTTAGTCGGGACTCTGGATCGTTTTAATAATGGAAAACGTGCTGAAGAACATGAGCGTGTTAAACACGGTACGGATGATCCAACTGGAGGGGTTTATTAATGGCTAAAATATCGGGTTCGGAAGAGTTCTTACGTGTTGCAAAATTCCAGGTTCTGCAAATGGTGAAAGAAGGACTTGATCCAACGGATGATGTAAAAATATCAATAGATGATGTGTATGTCGTATCTCATTCATATATTCTTGGAAATCAGAAAGCGATGATATCTACAACTCTTTCAGATGGAAAGTATTACGAAGTAACATATAACTTTGAAAAGAATGAGATGTATGTCGACTGTTATGTGAGATTAAAACAAAACAAAATACAAATATGAATAATGAAAAAATATTGGGGCCATGTGGCCCCAATATCAATCATTTTATTCAGAATCATTGTCATTGTCAAGGTTTTTATTTATGAAAGATATTATATCATCTTTCATATCATCAAGAGATTTTCCATATTCCACCCATATTAAAATACGAACCCAATATTTTTTAGATGGATTGGACAAGAGTGTATCCGATGACAATATCTTTTCTTCTTTCTCATACAGGATAATATCATCTTCAAAGTTCATCGATTTATAATCGTCTATGATGTTGTCTATGTCATCCGAATAAACTTTTGATGATCTGTTGTAGTTAATACGAATATTTGTGTCACCTTCATCAGGCTTATAAACTTCAAATCCTACATTGTACAATCTTGAAGTTTGTGATTTAAACATATAATCAAAATAATGTTTTGGAGCCTCTGTTATTTTCTCAATATCATCGCAGTTTTCTGTAACTATAGTGAATTCATCATCGTCATTCCTATGCAGCCTACCATTAACAAGTTTATATTTTGAAAAATAATAACTATTCCAATTATCAGATCTCCTGTATAACGTATATAAATATTCATCACCATTTTTTGGATCAATATATTTTATTTTCCAAGAGCTACCTTCGATCATATTTATTTCCTCCATTATAATTATATTGAGAATATATTGCTCATTACCAGTTTTTCGTAATCACGACACATTGTAATATGTGAATAATCAAATTCATTCGAAACTCGATTGTGTGGAGTTTCAAACAAACATGTTTTAATGTTTGATATTAATGTATCAACAGACGGTGATACTATCTTCATCGTGTTCACATAAACAATTTCGAATTTCGATATTAATTCCATATATGATAAATTATTTATCCATGAATCATCATCACCTGTATCGATCGATAAATAATAATCTGGAATATATTCCATTAGTGTTTTGAATTCATCATCCGTCATGTTCTTTGAATTCATGATTTCAGATAAATCAATTTCTGTTATTGCACATTTAAATCGTTTATATTTACTTTTCTTAAGATATTCTTTTATTGGTTCATCCAATTTATCCAGAACATTCTCTTTTGTCAATCCAGAAAAGTCTGTAACTTTGATTTCTATTTTCATAATCATTCATCCTCCTTTATTATGCATGAAATAAAATTAACGATAATCTTCGAGTGTATCATTACACTCTTCCAAGAATACTTCAGCATCATTTTCATCGTCATAATCAAAACATTTTTTCATCGTCAGTTTACCTCCGTATAATTGACAAAGAATCAACATTACTTGCCTCCAACCGTATTAAATTTTGATTCTATTTGTCATATAAATAATATACATATGAAATCATAAAAAATGAAAGGAATGATTTTGAATGGCTACTGTGGCAGAAATAGGTCTTCAAAAGATATTATCTACCGATATATCAAATATCGGAAAATCATTTATAGAAGATATGTTTGCAGCATATCATGATAAAGAAACAAATACATACCATCCAGCACCATTTGATCCGACAACTCCAATTAAATTAACAAAGGCTTTATATCCGTGGGTAAAAACAGATACACTTACAGATTTGGGAACACTCGTATTCAATAGATATCTGTTGGAAAAATACAATCTTATTCAACATACTGGGTATTGGAACAAGGTGATTGATTCTAAAGGTTTGGATAATCTGAATACGTTCATTAACAATCTATGTTTGGAGGGTAAGATAACTACAATAGATCTCGGAAACTATGTAGATGCTCGTGACAGATTGGGTTTTTGGTGTTCCGCATTTCTTGGATGTGCAATGTCTGCAGGATTGATTAAAGATATGCCAGATGTTAAGAAACGTAAAGATGAATTGTTTAAACAATATCGCGAACAACTTGATTCCGATAATCCGGTTACTCAAATCAAAGCGTCATCTGCAATTGAAAACGAGTTGTTGAAAATGGTCAAAACGAATATGCAACAAGATCCTGGTTGGGATATGTATGCTTCAGGTGTTAACAACTTTGAAAACAACTACAAAACAATCAACGTTATGAGAGGTGCAGTATTTAATAATGTCACAAAAAGATATGATATTGTTGAATCTTCACTCATGGAAGGTGTTAAAAAGAAAGACATCACCGCATTCGCCAATTCAGTTGTTGAAGGTGCGTATCCTTCAGCTGTTGGTACTGCTGATGCTGGTTATATGTCAAAGATATTATTGGCATTATTACAATCTGCGAAGATTGATCCAGATCCACAATCTAACTGTGGAACGACATCAACAATTCCAATCACAATAACATCGAAATACGAAAAGTATTTCTTGTATAGATACGTGCAAAAGAATGGAAAACCGTTCTTGATAACTCTTGATAATATTGATGAGTTTGTTGGTAAGACCGTTCAATTGTATTCACCACAATGTTGTCTACACGATTCAATATGTGCAAAATGTTCGGGACAATTATTCCGGAAACTTGGTGTTACTGATATTGGTATGTTAACAACTCAGATTACTCAGAAACTTCTCAATATTAAACTGAAATCAAAACATGACCTTTCACAACATGCTGGAGATATTCCAGATAAATATATATTCTTATCTCAGGAAGCTTCAAAGTACTTTGTAACAAAAGATTCAAATCTATATAACAAAGTCACAATGAAGATGTTTATTCCACGTTTGTTGGAAGAACTCTCAGGATTCTATAGAGAAGCAACATGTGTTGAAACAATGGGATTATTTCCAGTTAAGTTTTATGATAATAAAGGAAATGAAATATTATCAACAATGATGTCCATTCCTGCAGTATTATCATTTAATGTATATTCAGATATCCAAGAAGATATTGATAATTACATTATCACATATGAACCAGATTCATTAATTTGTAATCTCGGTATTCAGAAATCAGTTGCAAATGTTGAATACTTTATTAACCAAATCTTTTTGTATTCCAAATCCCCTCAAATGCCATATGATCTATTTCTTGAAATGATGTTTAGATGTATGGAAATAAATGGAATCGATCTTACAGGACCTTCTATAACATATGAGCTTCTTGCACGAAGATTATGTAGAGATGGTAATAATACATTTGCAAAGATATACGGAAAGAATCCTTCCGTTGATTTATTATCATATACTAAACTACCATTCCGAGCAGCAGTACAAGATTCAGGTGTTCTCCAAGCAGTATTATTCCAAGATATAAGCACGGGTCTTACAAAAGGTCTTGCTGCAACATTAAATGGTAAGAAACCGGAAGATACTCCACTGGAAAGGATCGTTCGTGCATAAATTACAAAAAAGATATATTGGGGGCATATGCCCCCAATACTATTTATCTTATATATGATCAAAGTTATCTATAGTTATCATCGAAGATGAGATAATCCGTTTGGCAACCTGCAGCCATTTTGTGACCACCCCCACCAAAGCATCTGGCTATTTCAGATACATCTACAGAATCATTTCCGGATACAAGGAAATATGTCCATTTTTGTATGCTGCCGTCATATGAGAACTTGCAACAAACATCATACTTTTCTTTGATGGAATTAAACATTTTGACATCCCCAGCAGTAGTATTTGTTGCAAAACATGTATGACCACATAAAGTGGTTTCAAAACCATGTTCAATACCGTTCTTATTTAATTTTTCATATATTGATGAGAAGATGTTTCCTTTCTGAACCATTGGACCAATCGTAAAACGTTCCTGTGTAAATAGATGCATCCATACATCAGCACACGGAGACTTATCTGCTTCATCTGCAAAACCATGATGAAAAGCTGTGGTATCTGGCAACAGATTCGACTGCATATCCCAGTCATCGATATATCTTATGACAATAGGAATGTCTCCAACAATTGGTGGTTTTCCTTCTGTTGATGTGTCAAATATCGCATATTTTGAATGGTTTGGTTTAAGATCAACATCTGTCAGATTCATAGGATCTTTTCTCATATCTTCATTCATCTGAGCATATAAGAACGTAAGCATTGATCCAGAAACAGATGTCTCATAGAATTTGACAACATCCTTGATTGCATCCTTTGCTTCATTTGAAAGATTATTGTAATACTCGATCCCACTCTTGTGATGATCAATATGAACAACCTTACAACCCGCAACAAGAAGTTTGATAATCGCTATGTAAATTGTATCATCCATAGCAAGATCAACGATATACCAGATCTCATCTTTATTTAATTTTTCAGGAAGGTTTAATTCCTGTCCATGTTTATACATGATGAAATCCGACGGTTCTTCTGGTTTATCCTTTAAATAGAATCTCACGATAGCTGCAGAACACAGACCATCATCATCATTATGGTGAATACACTTCATATTTATATTACCTCCTGCAATTTTATTTTATTATTTTAAGTACAATGAAAGATATAAGATATATTATACCGAGATTTGTAATCCATGTGCATAACCATGCGAATCTGTTGTTTCGTTTCATATCCCAGTATATTTTATTCTGATAATCTTTTTTGAATACTCCACTTTTGAAAATGTGCCGTTTCGCGATATAAAATCCCAAAGCGTTTTCAAGTACTATGATTCCGATTATAATCCCGAACACAATTAATGTTATCTTTAAAGCGGTCATAATGTATTACCTCTTCCTACAGTTTTATTATTCTGATACTAAACCAGAGACATCATGATCATCAATACCATCAAACATTGCTCTATCTTCTGATATGAGACCATTTGTGGAATTATCCATCTCTGTTATATCATTTAAATTGGAAACATGTGACAATGAAGATGTTATTCCAAAGATTTTTGATGTCAAAAGATGCATTTCCACATTGTGTGAAATAACACTAATCAGTGTTAATGCATCAAAGCATTTTCCAAGTAAGAGATTATAACGTTTCATTTTAATTTCATAATTTTCATATTTTTTATTATATGTTTTAGAGATATATTCATTGATTTTGGATACTTCATCATCATTGTCACATTCTGGAATAGTGTCGTTTGTATCAATACATGCCTCAAGCATATCTTTCTTAACATCGGTAATGATATTATATCTTGAAGTCATGCTCTTTTCAAGCACATCATAACCCGGATCTTCAATACCAAAGTTCGCAAAGAAACTCATAATGTTTTCGTCATAATTGTCCATAATTTTATCAGATTCTGGATTTGAGAAATCTGTGGTAACTAAAGTATGCATCATACCTCTGATAATCATTTCATTCTCTTTAAGAGCAGCCTGTGCTTCCGGTGAATCATACTGGCTCCAGTCAATTTTTCGAGCATCTACATTAAACTGTCTTCCTGTTATTAATGGGACATGAATCATGAATAATTCATCATCTGTTTCATTATTTTCTACAGGATTATTTTCAACCTGTCTTTTTCTCATCTCATTTCTATTTGCCATTGATTCACTTACAGCTCCTACAAGATCTTTATGATTATTCATCATTATTTCCTCCTACCATGTTTATTATTTTTCTTACGATTTGATGAAAGTGTTTTCATAACATCTTCCAAAGACAACTCTTCCTTCTTCTTACCTGTCTCTTTCTCAGCTTGTTTTGCTAATCGTCTTCTTTCGGCACGATTTAGCTTAAGATCTTTCATAACATCATTACTCATATTATCACCTCCGGTTTTGGAATATTTCCTTTCTGTTCCAGATACTGTTGCGGTTCTTCAACGATGATGGTTTCATCGATCTGGTTCATTTCATTTTCCATTTGAACACATCCTTTCATGAAACTTGATAATAACTGAGAATATATGATTTGTCACGTCATATATTCTTGGGTGATTCTGGGGAGGATGATAATTTCTTCCCCAGAATCATAAAAATAATATACATGTAAAGGAGAGAAAAATTATGTTACACTTTTCAATTTTAACAATCGGAACTTTTGTAACCATACTTGACGCAATATGTATTTATATTGCAAGAGCATCTTTTTCAAAAGACATCAAAAAAATAATTCCTATATTTTCAATAATATTTGGAATTATACTCGGTATTGCCGGATATTACACTCCAGATGTAGAAATGGGAAGTAATCTTGTCGAAGCAATATTCATTGGATTATCTGCCGGTGCTGCTGCAACTGGTGTTAATCAAATCAGTAAACAGCTTGGAAAAGATGATAGTATGAATTCTGTCATCGAATATCTAAAAAAATTTATTGATGATGTTGATGTTCCTGAAGATGGGAACATTATTCCTTGTGATGGAGATAATGAAGAATCCTCAGAAACAACAACTACAGAAGATGTTCCTTCTGCAACAGATAATAAAAATGATGAATAATATGAGTAATGAGGTGGGGCTTGTACAAGCCCCACCATCAAACTCGTTTACATCAGATGTTTGTCCAGAGTGAATACCAAAGTACCATCTTTCATTATAGAAAATTCTTCATGCAATGGCTCTTTGTGACAAAACTCTTTACATATATTTTCTATATAATTTTCGTTTTTGTAGCTTGATAATACTTTTCTTTCTGAACGTGTCAGAGGAATCTGTGTCATGTCTTTTGTATATGCGGTTACGATTCCTCTATCGATATAAACCGCCCATATTTTCTGCCCTTTCTTAAGAGCCATATGAAATTACCTCCAATCCATTACGAATGACGGAACCAATTGTATCTTCCATCACCGGTGAAACTGTTTATCATATAAATTGAAGTTCCATCGGGATTTGTATAATAATCGTAATCATGGATATTGTTTAAAGCGTATGTAACAGCATCTTTACAAGATTGAGTCACCTTTGATGAAAACGTACTTGAAAGATACTTTCCGTCATATTGGCAAGGTGCTGCTATGACGTTATAAATTGTTGCAGGCATTCCTGCAGTCCATCTGGTTCCTTCCCATAATCTATGGATAACTGTAGCTACTACAGCACCCTTATCGTATACGGAAACAATATTTGAACCATATTCACCAGCAACCAAATTGCACAACATCACATATTCATAGTCCGATACAACTATCTGTGTAGTTGGTACCGACACAGTTTGTTGTGGTGTTGATTTTTGTACTGGTGGGTTGTAAGGCGTAATGATTTCCATGTCCGGATTACATTCCGTACATTTGCGTGCCTCGATACCCTCTGTAGAAGTTATCTCATAACACTCACCATTATACCAACGACATGTATTTTTGTGTATATAGTGAGTTGAGGGTTTGTAAACCACATATTCACGAGGTGGTTCTCCATGAACTTCTTCAATTTCATCAGAACCATCTGATGATTCTGGTTCACTTGTCTCAACAGGTGTTTCAACGATTTCTTCAGTAGGTGCTATTGTTGTTACAACAGTCACTTCCGGAATTGTTGATGTCACAACATCTGTTGTACTGATGGTTGTTGTTTCATCAGTATGAGTTGTTGTTGTCGTAGAAAAGTCAGTAGTTGTTGTTGTAGTTGTTGATGTTAAATGTTTCTTGACATCTTTAACACTCAACCCAAGCGGTATAGATCTGTATATTTCAACTATACCTTTATTATTCTTTTCTGATTTTTTCTCTCTATGTGATATGGAACATGGAATTGCTCCAAATGCGAGAGTGAGAGCTAATGAACAAGCTACTGCTTTTCTGATAGATTTGCTCTGCTTAAAGCTTTTGAATGACATTGTAATTAGAGTCCTTTCTGTTTTAGAATTCTCAATCCTATTTTCAATATCCCTGTGATATTGCTAATGGATCCGAGATTGACCACTGGGGGTTCCTTTCTTGTCACTTCTGGTCTTTTACTTTGTTTTTTCATACGCTCAATTGGGATAATTTTAGAGCGATAAATTATCCCATAATAGGATTGGCGTGGTGCCTCTTCTATTAACCTTATAGTTATCCACGAATTGTTTTTATTTAAACAAATTCTTAAAGAAGATAACTATGAGTCCGAGATCATAGGTGATCTTCGGGATGATATTAGAAAGGAAGAGGAACACAATGAATAGCGTTGTAACACTACTTATTGCCATACTCGGTTCTGGTGGATTATGCTCCCTCATGACCGTGGTGTTTTCTCGACGCAAGTTTAAAGCCGAAGCTTCATTGATAGAAGCCGAAGTTAATGAACGTCGGGGAAAAGAAGAGCGAGAATATATGGACTATATTCTTACCCAGTTGAAAGAAAATACTGAAACTTATAAACGTGAATCTGAAGAGTTGCGGGAAAGAGTGCATTCTCTTGAGACTCGCATAAATATGATGATGGAATGGGTTATAAATGATGATGGTTCATATAGAGCTTGGCTCGAAAACGAACTTAAGAAATATAACCCTGATATTGAATTCCCTGAATGTAAACCAGCTCCTGGTTTTGAAGAGAATTTTAATTCAGATGCGTCCAACACATAATCAGCACCACAGTATATCCAAATGTTTTAGCACAAGAATCTCTATCTGATAAATAAGCATCATTCCTTTCAACATACACCTTTTCTGTAGTGGCATATCAATAATATATGTATGAGATTCCGAAATAAAAGAAAAAACACCGCCCCATATGGGGCGGTGGATATACATAATTATTCTTCATCTTCCCATGATAAGTGTTGTACACTCTTTGCAAGTTCTTTGAACTTTTTATACCGAGCACGCAACCAGAACTTATCCATCTGAACAGATGTGTCGTATATATCATAATAATGACACTGTTTCGGTATATATCTAATTCGTCCGAAAACCTGCTCTGCGGTTACTTTGCTACAGAATGGAGAGCATGATATGATATCTGTTATACCTGGAATATCAGTACCTGTACCGGCAGAGGCTATTGTTGTTATTATTACATCCGCACGTTTATTCATATCATTTTCTCGTTTTGTGTTCGACGAATTTATCGTACGTATCGTGAGATCATATGGGAATGTTTTATCTCTTGATAGGTGTTTATTAATCCAAAATGCACAATCCTGACATAGTTCGATCAATGGCATAAATATGATTATTTTTGCATGTTCATCTTCCATGAATAGTGATCGAACAAGCTCGGTACAACATTTGAAATGTATATTCTTTTTATCATTCTTTATAACCCATTTGCCGTATGATGCAGGATTCATACCTTTACCGCCAGCAACACGGTATTTATATATGTTTGGTAACACGTGTGTATTTACCGACATCGTTATATAATTAACCCATTTCTTTGGGAGATTATTATCTAACAATGCTGAAGGTTTATAAAACAATGCATTTGAAAATACGTGACGGAATATTGAATTCTCTTCTTTTTGAGATCTACCGGCAGTAGCTGTTAGATATAGATTTCTTTTCACATTAAACACACAATCCATCAATATTGTATCCTTGAATTCAAGGTGTGCTTCATCAATGATTTTTAAACCTATACCAAGATTCTTCGTCAGATTTTGTGCAAGAAGCATACTACCAATACGTCTCATACCTGCACGAAATGTAGCATGTGTCATTAAATATACATCATATCTTTTGTTAATTTTGCCGATTGCATAATCATACAATTCTTCGGTCGATGTTATTTCATGAACATCTGATTCTCTGAAACCTGACATTTTATACAATGATTCTAACCATTGTGTTCTTAAAGTATCTCTGTGAGTGATAATTAATGTTTTGGTTTTCCACAAACACATTCCAACTCCGGAACAATACGTTTTGCGTTAACCAAAGCCAGGTTTCTTCACAAGGAATAGTTGACTATTTTCCCTGTTGTCTACAAAATGTTTTAAACCCGCAATGAAGTTAATAACATCACGTTGTTCATCATTTCTTGGTCCGACTATTTCTTCATAATTGAATTTCATCGGCATGAATTCATCGTACATTTGATTTATGAGTTTGCAATCACCCAACAATCTTACGATGTAATTTAAATCAACACCCTTGTGGAAATATATAGCATCATCAGCTTCATCATAAATATATCCAAGTGTTTTTGTTTCTTCAACAAACTCATCTTCATATGTTAACATTTCGATCAATGAATCTAATGGTAATGAAGCTTCAACACCCGGTTGTATTTTAATTGAAGTTGCTCTGACGTATATTGTGAACTTGGCCATGTGGCATCACCCCCTTTCTTATCTACTATAATTGTTTGATTTAAGATTCGAATTTTATAGACGATCCCATATTTGCAAGATCTAATAATTGTTCTGGTGTGAATAATCCTTTGGTCATGTATTCACCCATGCAATATATTGTCACATTTACATAGTGCTTATTTTCATCACTTGTCATGCTATCGATTTTATTTTGGACTCCGAGTGTTCTCAATGCGTTTTTCATTGTTATACAAACAAAAGGTATGTCGTGTGATAAATTATATTTATCACAAAATTCGTATGCTTTCTGCAATAATCCTATATGTCTTGGATTTTCCATTTGTATTCACTTCCTAAATTTATTTATTGTCATCTTTCTCCTTTGGAACATCACGAATACAATCCTGATCGATTGTAATTGTCACAAGTTTATTGAGATATTTCTTATCCCATTCTCTATCTAATTCAATCATATCTTTTACGGATATTCCAACAGCATCATTTGCAGCACGTTCATTCGAAAGTTCATAATACATTATATTGTATTCATCGCGTTGTTCTGTACTTGTAATTGGTTTGTTCGTGTCTTTGAAATACTTATCATAATTCTGACCAATAACATCTTCTGCATCTTGCCACTCTTTCAATGATATATCATTGCGATTATGAATATAATCTATCATATGACCGACTTCATGATGTAGATCCCATAGTATTTCTTCTTTGAACTTTTCAAGATCATAAATTTTCTTGCAGATATTTATGCATAAATTCGGCACAGACAGCTCCATAATAAAGCTGTTTATCTTCATTTTATTATTTACGAATACCCAATATGCACGTATCTGGAATCCGGATGTCTCTTCTTTACAACGCCAATTCATTAGCATTTGCTGCATTGCATCCTTTCGCAAATGTCCTTTATGCATAAGAACATCGTCAGCAATTTGTTCGGCAGTATAACATTCTTTCACTTTCACACTGATATGATTGTCTAAGATGAATTTCCAAATATCGGGATTTTCTTCTTTTAAAATCTTACCGAATTCAGTGACGATAAACTTAAAGAAGTAACCGTATAATCCTTCGGATGTATGCATTTCTTCTTTAAACATATTATCCTCCTTTTTAAATAATAATATCGAGCCGGGGATTTCTCCCCGGCCTTATTATATTACGATATCGTCGCACGTAATACGCGTACTGCTGGAACGTGTTTTGGTCTTGTTGGTGGTGTTGCCATAGTTGTCGGTTCTATGGATTCAATGTTTACTGTTGTAATTCTTGAGTCTGCATGATTGAGAGTGATCTTCTGCTCTTTGTTTGTGCAGAATACAGCTATCAAATCATCCTGCTGTGATAGTTTGATAATCGGTTTCAAATCGCCAAACTTCTTAGCAGCATTCAAGAACTTTGCATGATTCACCCTAATGCGTCCAAGACGTGTTACATATACCAACCATTGTTTGTTCGGATTAATCGAGAACATACCAGCAACTTCGTTGTCACTTCTAACGATGAACTGACCCTGAGCATCTACCGACTTAACCAGATTAAGATCAGAGATCTGAACACGTTTACCCATACCATCGGAAGTATATACGAGTATATCCTGACTATTATCACGAACTTCGATTACAGATACAATATATTCATCATCATCCAATGGAATTAAAGGTTTCCTCGATGAATTTGAAGGTATTGAAGATATTGGCAGATACTTGATTCTACCACGATTTGACAACATCACAACGTTATTATCAGGATTGGATAATGCTGCAACACAGTTACCCATTTGCTGACGTCCAATTGATGTAAGTGTCATCGGTTTATCGTGTAAAACCTTATTAGTATCAACCCATAAGAATCTACCCTTTTCATCTATGAGACAAACATTATCTCCTGCAAGAGGTGTTATATCCGATGAAAGATGTTCTGGATTTTCTGTCTCAGAGAATACAATATTGCCATCTGGAAGAATCTGAACAACTCCGATATTTACATCCGTATCAGATTCCAGATTCAATATTTTACTTCTTCTCTTAAAGCCATATTTTTCTTTTATTTCCTTTAATTCATCTATAATAACTTCTTTGATTCTTTCAGGAACTTCAACTATAGCTTTTATTTCCTTTATTTCTTTTTCGAGTTTGTCTATAGCTTTCAATGTACGTTCATATTCTTTCTTGGTTAAACGATACATCTCGAGTGTATGAACATAATTGGCTTGAGATGTGGATACCTGTTTTGGATATGCTTCAACGAGTGCTGGTATTATATCGGCTTTATCATTACATGATCTAAATACCTTGATAGTCTTATCAAGATTCTTTGGTGATAACATGAATGCTTTTCCTTCAAGCATATTATGCTCCATGTTCTTCGCAACGAGCTGTCTCAAGAACCAGTTACGTTTTTCTCTGAGACGATTACCTATCCATGAACAAAGTATCTGACGAACGTCATAATGATCAGTCCTGAAGTTTGGTGTTACAACCAACATATTTCGTGTTGATATTGTTGCTCGGAATCCCGGGACACGTTTGAACAATGTGTTCACGAGCTGATACAGATTACACGGTTTACATCTGATAACATATGATATTATACCTGCTTCAAGATCAGATTCATCACAAGCGTCTTCTATCTCTTTGATCTTATTTTCAGAATCCTGAATAGCTCGAAGAGCCTTATCGATATCATCGAGATATTTCAGATAAGGAGTATTCTTGATTGTGATTATATAATTCACCGGATCTATCTCGAATGAAGACTGCATAATGAATGTATTTGGATCCTTAACAATGATATCACAACATGTTGGAAGATCAGGTACGAGATTTACCTTAGCCTGAGAATTCTTCAACAGCTTGATTGTTGCATCCGCAATCTCATTAAGATTATACGGAGGAACATCAGTTGACAGAGTCCAACCGATACCAGACGTACCGTTCAACAGAATGATTGGAAATTTTGCAGGAAGACAGAATGGTTCCATAATAGAAGTATCAGACGATTCTCTCATATTAACTTTACCATCAAATTCTGAAAATAATACGTCCTTTGCAAATTGAGACAACTCAACACCGATTATATATCTTGGTGCTGCATAATCATCACCCGTTGTAGGATTTCCAGTATTTGACGGAGCTGTCAATAATGGTATGTTGTTTGAGAATGTTTGGCACAATCTTGCGATTATGCCTCCAACACCAAGATCTCCGTGTGCATGTATCTTCAGCAAATCACCAACAAGGGATGATGCTTTTACAGATGAATTTCTGTATTTGAGATACATCATGTACAGAAGTCTTCTCACAACAAGTTTGATACCGTCATTGATCATTGGTATTGATCTCTGAAGATTGATGTTGATGCCGTATAAACACATATATTCTTCAGATACTTCAGAAGCTTCTATAGATTCAATATCGTCATCATAATACATTATATCACTCTCCTAATTAATTCGATTAAATTATAAATTTGCATCAAGATATTTGAAGCAATTTGTAATAGATGGTAGATTGAAGAAGTTAAATCCTACACTCATGTAGTTTTTATTCTTCCATGAATTTACCATATATCCTCCAATATCTTCAGGATGTGGATCACCTTCGGAATCTATCCATACATAAGATTGATTCAATGACTTATTGGAACATGTTCCGTTTGTGAATACCTCATTGTTTATTTTCAATTTATATAACAATGTCATTGGATCCTGGTTAGTACCCATCTTTGATGAAGGATAATACGATGCTGCATCAGCATCCGATGCTCCAAATATAACATTGTTAATTTTCTTACCGTTAAGAATATATCCCGTAGGTGCATTCTTTTCAGTTGGTGCAACGAATGCCCCTTTATAATGTGAGTCAATATCTGGTGGAATTTGTAATCTGTTTGCTTGGATATATCCATCCTTTTCATAGAACACTTCGCGTTCATTACGAACAATATGAGTTTCTTGAAATAATTTGGAATACTGAGTTGCAAACATATATGATCGAGAATATACCGAACGAGTATCACCAACCTTGTTTTCTATTGCAAGTTGAACAACAACGTCACGAACATTGTATAGTATGAATATTAATAGATCAAGATATGCCCATTCACGGAATGTTCCTTCTCTCTTATCACTTAATTTAACAATTCCAGCAACTTCTCTACCAGTATAATTCAATGATAATGAACGTGGTTTCTGTTGTGATTTTCTTATTGCTGCATATTGACGTTGCTGACAAACGTACTGTGTATATGTTGAAGTATAGAACCAATCCTTTGATGATGAGAAATCAGCATTACCATTTGTATCTTCGTAATAATATAATTTATTGGTCTTAAATTCTTTTGGTATGATTATGTCATAAGGTGAATATCCTAAACGTGTTATTCTATTCATGAGATAATTATGATCGAACTTGGCATTCCAACTCATACAGAACCAAGGTCTATATTTGTTGATATAATCAAAGATTGTTTTTATAAGATCAATCTCCCGATCAAATTCAAATATGTGTAATCGAATTTCATATCCTTCAAGATATTGTCGATTGTCTTTATCATCTTCAACTATCATACGTTCGAATTCTTCTTGATGTGATATTAACCATTCAAAGTCCTTATCTTGTTTTTCCAACAGATCGTGAAATCTTGAATGTAGTTTGTATTTGGGACGTGGACCAAGTATGAATACCGAACATATCTTTTCCGATGGTAATATTAATGTCGCCGCATTTACTGGTTGAGAAACGTCATAGATATCACGCATATTGATTGTCTTATCAAGTACATCACACTCAATATCCAACAATGCATATGTAACATTTGAGATATCCGCATTTCTACCATTCTTTTCCAACCATCTTAATCGATAATATACATCTTCGGTGAAATCTGCTTTTAAAACCCATGGACATGTACACATATGTTTCTTCAATACAGCATACTTGAGCGATCTGCAGTTTCGTTCATAATACTCCGTATATTCCGAACACCATTTGTCATCTCTGACATTCTCTGCAATGACTTTACATATCTGGGATGGTTTGCATTTCACCGGATATAAATGTTCTTTCGGAATTTGTGATGCTTGAATTGGCATCCCATCATAATTAGAAATATATTCATTCTTGAATTCATTCTTAACAAACCAGATGTCAATGAATGGTTCTTCATAATATACCTCCAATTTCTTAGTTAATGCATTGAACAATACTACTTCAAAACATTCTGATGGGTGTGAATAGTATCTGACATCGAAAAGTTGAGAACCCACTGGATATTCTGGGTCTCGCAACTTCACCATTTTCTCAGATTCTACCATATTCATTCATACCTCCTTTTTAATTGTTGATTGATAGTATCTTATCCTATCCGAAAAAATAATATACATGCATATTATAAAATTTTATCATCATAATAAAGAAAGGATAAACCGGGGGCATATGCCCCCGGAATATATTTTTTTATATTTTTTGAATATCGTCTGTTGAGATTGCAGTAGTAACATTCTTTCCATCTGAAGATATCACTGCACGTTTACCATTCAATTCCAAAACCTTGTATTTTGGAACGAATACCGTGAAGTGTTTGTTAGTGCCATAAATGATATTATTAACAACTTTAACCCAATCACCAACTTTGATTGTTTGTGGTTGTGTATTGTTATTTCCAATTTTTGTCAGGAATTTTACCGATATTGGTGATTGAATATTCATACTACCAGAAACATTTCTACCTAATACAGCACGATCACCCGTAATGGAATCTATATACCATTTATCACGTTTAACAAACATTGGTATTGTATTACCGTTGTAATATGTTGCATTTGCAGATATTGTAACAATATCATTTTTCACAATTCTGTTTGCATTGTTAACAACTGCAGATGCTGCAACAGGAGATGTCTTTGGAGTGTCGTCTTTAACAACAACCCATCCAGCACCACTCTTCAATCTGCCGTAAGTAATATATCCAACCTTCTTATCTTCAACGATTGTGTATTTTGTTGAATTTGTTATTGTGGATACTTTCTTACCATTGGCATTATCGAAAATAGCCGTTCCATTATCCAGAGAAACAGTATATCCATTCTCGACAACGGGAGATGGTGTTGGTGTATGTGTTTCATTGAGCTGTGCATTTACTTTATCACACAGATCTTGTACATGTGCTTTCATCCATGGTCCTGGGCATGCTGTTGCTGCAAACATGTAGTGGAATGTAAGTGAACCATTCTTATCCCCAGTAAATACAAGCTTTGGGATACCATTTCTCTTACAGATATCAACACACAGCTTGATCAAAGAATTATAAGCAGCTTCACCGATAGGCCATCCTGAAGCATCACCATATGCTGAGTTAGATACTTCAATTGTTATGCTGCAATGGTCATTTAAAGGTGATGAAGAACACCATGATCTATCACCTTCTGGACAGAACAAACCGATTCTACCATCATTGCCGATAGCATAGTTTGCAGACATTTCTCTTGCCGGATTTGCAACAATGTTTCCAAACTGTTCAATTGAACAAACACCTGCCATGTGATGAACTGTTATTTTTGTAATTGGTTGATTACGTGGAGATGTTCTGTTTGGAGATATTCTTGTCATTGATATTAGTGATGAATTTGTAAATCCCATACATTATTCCTCCTTTATAAATTTATTCATTTTCTTCCTCTTCATCCGATCCTTTACCATTTCGAAGTTCTTCGTTTGTAAGAGGACCACATGTTGTTACTTTGTTATTCTCATCCATTGTTATTTCCTCCCTCATTTGTGATATTTACTTTATAGCAACACTGGTATCAATTTTTTCTTTGTTGTTCAAATTATCTTTGTTTTTCTTAACAGCATTTATATTTTGATTAGCTTTACGTGTAGCAATACCAGCTGGATCCATCTTTTGAATTTGTTCATATAATCCTAAATATTTCCATAGAGCTCTGTTTTCACAATCTTCGAGTTTATCTAATTCCATTATATTTGATTTGATTTGTTGAATAATATTTTTAATAGAATTTAGATCTTTTCTTCGTGCACCTGTTGCCTTCACGAGTGTTCTTCGATAACCTTCACCACGACCAGTGTTTTCTTTAGCCGTAGATTCCAATATATGTATGCATTCTTCAACACGTTTTTTACATATGTCAAGATCTTTTAAACATAATTCGAGGTCATGTTTTAATTTATTTTTCCTATTTTCAAATTCTATATACCGATCTTTCAGAAAAGTTATATTTTTATTATCCTCTTCCGATCGCTCTTTTTCGGTAACCATTATAGTTTCAGATAACATTGATTGAGGATTAATTTCTCCGTATGCTTGTTTTATATTTGTGACATTCATCGTTACGGAATTGTCTATATTGTCGAGATTGACATTTGTTGAAACTTGACCATCTCCATTGATAGAGAACGATAATTGATCAACATACGCTTTAATCTCCCCACCTTCAATCTTCCAACCATCGCCGCTTTCACCATTAAGGTTATTAATTTCTTCAGCAATTTTTTGTCTCTGTTCCTCGGTCATGTTTTTCATTGTTTCAGAAGCATTATTGTTTTTCTTCTTCTTGATGTAACTGATTAACATACGAATTGGAAGAGCGATCAGACGTGGGATGAATTTAAGAATGGAAATAAATATGTTTTCTATCTTACCTTCATCATTCATCTTTCTGAATGGATGATCTTTGTTGTACTGTTCACGATTTGTTGTATTTGTCTGATTATTATTGTTATTTGCTTGATTCTGTGTGTTTTGTTGTTGCTGTTGTTGTGGTTCGGGTTGAGCTTCTTCTTTATTATCAACGGATGAATTGTCAACAGATGTGTCTGTTCCAGTATCTCCTTCATTACGTTCCTGGAAGAATGTTGATTCCATAAACATTGAACAGTCTGGGATGCTTATATTGTCTGGGTTTGAATATTCCATCAGGCATGAAATTTTATCAAACATATCCAATACGGAATCTATCACAGCCATTTCTGCATGATATTGTTCTTCAGAGTATGCCTCGATTAGATCGAGGCATTCATTCTGAATACTTGTATATTTGCTACTCATATTATCATTATCCTTTCATATTACAGATATTCCACGGAATCATCAATATCGTTTAGCCATGATATGTCTGATTCCGTAACATTGATATTTGCAGAACCTATCAGTTTTTCGATATGTCCATCGAGATCTTCCGCAGTTTTTGGATCGAATGTTCCTTTAGAATATATCTCATCGATATCAATATCGAGTGTTTTAGAATAGTTTGTAACAATCCATTCCAAATATTTCCTTATTGATGGATCAAGTTTGGCTTTTGATGCAAGTGTTTGTTTTGCATATTTCACAGCAGCTTGATTACGTTCATTAATTGTTGGATACTTTATCATCATCATTTGCATAGCATCACGTTCAAGTTCGTCGTAATGTTTTAATATGTCAATGGTATAATCATTAGCAACTCCATTTCTTGATTTACTACCACTCAAGAAGAATGTTACTGGAAGATTGTAACATGCAGCAAACATATCACACCAATGTTCCTCGTAATTCTTGATTGTTCCATTTCTAAGTTTATTAATTGCATTTATCTCAATAGCATGAGATACAGCTGTACCAAACAGAGATAATGAATTAATTCCAAAGAATATTGCGAATACAGGAACTGCCGTTGATGCTGTGGATAATCCTACAAGAGATCCAATCGTAAGTGCAGCCGGGATAAAGTATCTTCCAGGTCCGTATGTTTTTATTTTAAGTTTACGAACCTTCTTTTCCATTATCTTGATCTGATCATCTATCGATACACTCTTTTTATCACGAATGGCATTTTCATATTCCTTAACGGAATTCTCATCATGACAAATTGTTGATAGATATGTCAAATGTTTAACGATGGCACGTTTAGTAAATATATTCAGTTTGATTCCACCAAACTCATCAAATGTGTTGACGAAGTTTGTTATGAGCTTTCGGCGATTAGATGCAGATGGGATATCTTTTGCAAGCATCATTGTTTCTGCAAGAGCAGCCGTGAACTGTGATTCCTTACTCTTGAGAACTGCCATGATATCGTGGAATATCTCATGACAAAATACTGATATAACATGCTGACCGAACAATGATGAATCATCCGGAGCATCTTCATCCAATGCGGAATTTACAACAAAAATATCTATTGGAAGTCCACCGAGTTGGAATCCTTTTGATTTTGATATAACAAGTTTTGTTTTTATATCATTATAGATAGCAGTTGCTTCTCTATTGATACCATCTTCAGTTTTCAAAAATCTGATGTTTAAACGTGCATTGAATTGTTTGTTCAAACAATCTATAGCTTTTTGATATTTTGGAGAATTTATCAATCTTTCGAGATCGAGAGAACCACGTTTTGCATTTTGTTCTTTACGAGCATCATTCATGAATTTAATTGCTTTGAGGAGGTTTGTATTATCAAACTTCATGTGTTCAACACCGAATGCTGTTTTTGCACGATTCTTTTTTGTTGTTTCTGATTCTGTGAAGAAGTCAACTGGTTTTACAAAATCGAATCCTTGTTCTTGCATTATATCATATCCAAGATGACGTGTATTTCCACGTTCTCCGATCATATCCAATATGAAACTTTCTTCTTTAATTTCATCACTCACGTTGAGTTCTTCACCGTCATTATTTTTGAAATTCATATCAATTCCATATGTTATATCATCTTCTTCTGGTGTGAAATATGAATAACCTTCAACTGCAGATTCTGATTTAACACCTTCACGTTTACCCATAGCACACATTTCATCATATGTTTTTCTCGCTTCTGGTGTATTCGACATATGAGCATATCCAGAATCATATATCACAACAGGTTCTCCGTTAGCATCCATTTGTGATGCCAATATTCTTCCACGTGATGGATCTATGATAGCATTAATCTTTTCTTGATCAACACCACTCTGAATATTATCTGCTTGAAATTTGTTGATTTTATTATCAACTCTTTGTGAGATATAATCCAATATTGCACCTATAGATTGAACTATAGCTTTGCCATTGTCGGATGGTTTAGAATGTGTATTGGAAGGGACTATTATGTGTCCCTTCCTTACCGTTATTCTATCTCCATCAGGATCTTCCATTATATGTGATGATGGAATCATGTACATTGCTGCAACCGACTCAACTGCTGTAGAAAGATCTTCGGAATTGTTTATTGTATCAACAACATCCATCTTTGTCGGTATATCGAATTTTTCATTCATATCATCTTCTTCAAGTTTGACATTTGTATCAGCCGGGGATACAGATGATTTCATAGATGATTCTATACTTGAATCAGAAACATTTGAAACCGAATTGATTGCTGAATTTGCCGAATTTATTGAACTATTCATCGCATTTGTATTCATATTTGTATTTGTCGACATATTGCATTTCTCCTTTCATTATCAATTATTAACAGAAGCATCTGCAGGTGCAGCATTATTAGTACCCTGGGGATTATTGTTTGCTGCTGGTGCTGATGTCTGAGTTTGTTCAACTTTCTTGGTTGAATCAAAATCATCAACAATTCCCTTGAAATCGTTATAGTTGTTTGGGAACAGTTGTGTTACTACAGTATTCAATGTTTGTGTATATACGCTCGTAGCAACTTCCTGAACAACTGCAAGTATTGCTTTCGCAAATTCCTGATTTACTTTAACTTCGCCGTTTTCGTTATTGTTTGGATCAGCTGGTTTTCCGTCCATTTCTTGGAAGATGGTTTTATCAAGTTTGATTTCAAAACTTTCCAGCTTATATTTGGATTTCAAACCATTGATAGCCTGTTGGAGATCAGTTGATAATTTGTTTATACCGTCACTCCAGTATTTACAATTATCTTTTGCCATGAATTTGAGGTTGTTGAAAATATCCAAGAAATCAGTATTATTTCCAACCTTTTTACTATTGATCTGGTAATCGGTTTCCATTGTACCTTCATCATCAAGTTTGGAGAATAAGAGCATGTTCTTAACGGCTTTTGTTAATTCTTCACCCTGAAGATTTGCCATTTGTTCAACTTTGTCTTTATTAGCATCTCCAAAGACATTCATCAAACCGATCTTCAATTCCTTCTTCATAGCATCGATCTGATTCTGATCGGTGGATGATTGGTACTTTGATTCAATTGATGATATCAATTCTGATACATTCAATTTGCTTGGATCAAATGAAACATTGTATCTGTAGAATTTATCCTTCTTCGGGAAGTTATATTGATTAGCTTCATTTGCCTTAACGATTTCATCATACTTCTTTTGACCATTTTCATTAAACCATTTGCATTGTGCTTGGAATTTAGATTTGAAAATGTCTGGTAAGAATTTTGAAAGCTTATCTCTTAACCATCCAACCATTGTTGCGATAACGTTACTAACACTCTTACCTGCAGATTTAACAGTACTCTTATTGTTGTTTGGATCGGATGTAAAACCATTAGCTTCCAATACAAATGATTCTGCATACATGTAACCTGGGATTACGGTATCATCCATTTGATCTTTTGCTACGAGATAATGGTTATTATTGTAATACAGGCGGAGCATGTGGCGTGTAAATATTTCACCAAATACGGCTAATATGTCACGACACATTTCCCAATTCGGAATACAACCCTCATTATATTTTTCAATAATGCGTTTCATAACACGGGATATTCTGATGATGCTATTAGCCAATCCAGCATTATCACATACATTATCACAACCACCAAACATCTTGTATATTGTATCGAAAGTATTCATGATAGGATGTGTATGCTGATTTCCCAAACCATCTCTACGATAATTTCCATCAAGGAACATATTTCCGTAAGTGATTTTATCTAACCAATTTACATCGGTATTCATACCAACATTATTCAACCTACCATTCCATGTTCCAATACTCTCTTCATGGCAACAACCAAAGAACATCTTGATTACGAGCTGTGGATCGTAATCATCAATTGGTTCAGTATAATATTGAATAAGTAATTGATGTATTGGAGAGCGTTCATCATTCATTATGAACTTTAATGCAGATATAGTATCTTTGAATTGTGGATGCATATCCTGAAGAACGATATCACGCATATTACAATTGAATGGAATTTTATTTGTGATGACATAATCATTTGTCTTTAAGAAGTTTGAACAACACTCTGTCACAACCTCATCGAATTTCTTTGCAGATTCCTTACTTGAAGAATTCTTCAGTTTATCAGAAGCTTCTTTGCGATTATAATCCTTACTGTTTCCTGCGTAGAGTTGGAAAATCTGATCTGTCTTCGCTTTTGCATTTGTACGAACTTCTTCAGGTGATGGTATGTTTTTATCTGATAAAGATACTCCTGCAGAGTTCAAGAGTTTATTGACAAAAGTTGTACATATCTCTTTATAACCAGAAGAACCCTTTTTGTCAGAACCAAACAATTTCTTCACAAGTGCGGGATAATCAAATTTTGTTTTCTTGGAATTTGATATGAAGTCTGCACACATATCTTTCATTGTTTCAACAGCGTCATTTGATAAATATGTTCCATATACATCTATATCAAGATTCTTTCTAATATCATCATGGATAGATTCTTTTCTGAAACCTTTTCCTCCGAATGAATACATGTTATCGAGTGAAGAATCAAATGAAATAGAAATATGAGTATAATCCGAATCTGTGGCTTTTGATATTGCTTTTGAAATAATTGGTGATTTGCCCTTTGTGAATACAAAATATATTGGAGATGCTTTTGTTGCATCAACAGATTCCATTTTGAAAAACTCGTTATCATCATCCCAATTATCGTTATTATTTGCAGATTCATTGCTATCATCAAATGCAACAGGTTCATTTTTGTATGCTACTCGGGGGATTGCATAATTCAACATTTGAACAACCGTTGTGAGATTCAATCTCAATGAAAACATAATGAAGTCTTCAATATATACTTCACATGCTTTAGATAACAATGAATCCTGCATAACATATGTTGCATTCTTATCCATTATACTTGGAAGGTGTTCGATAAACCTTCTAACAGCTGCTGTGAAATGCATATTCTGTAATTTATCAGCATCTTTCTTCATGCACTCTGCACGTTTTTCAAGTTCATATTTTGAATATACAAATAATCCAAAACATTCACTTTCTGCAGCAAATGATAAGTCGGATAAATTTGCTCCTTTAGGAATATCACCACCTGGATTTCCCATTATTGTTGGAGCATCGAATGAAACACAGTCATTGCTTTTTAAGAATCTTTTAACTGATTCTACAGCAAATAAATCTGCGTCGGATGTTTGTGGTTTAAACAGATGATTCTCCATTGCTTTTGCTAAGTTTGAAATGAATGTTGATATATCTGTTGGAGTGATATATCTCATCTTGTATGAACATGCACATACTCCATGATGAGCATCCTTATCAATCAAAGATTTAACTTTATTAAGTTCTTCGATCTTTTTGTCATACGCTTTTGACACATTGTCAAAACCTATCAAGAATGTATCTGAAAACTTGAATGGGTTTGATTTCATTGAAATATTCTCTTTTGGATTCATGTATGATTCCTCACTTTCTTATGATAGTAATATATCCTTATATAATTCCACATATATAAGAAGTTATTCTTGGGTTTTCTGAGTATACTATTGAAATCATTATTTCTATTATTTTATTTTTTGATATATTTAATATTAAATTGCCGAAGGCAATTCTTATATATAGAATATAATGGAAAGAAAGAAATAATATCGATAATGAAAAGGATATTAGAATAGATTTGTTAAATATTCATAATAATGATAGAATGAATAGAATGGAATGGATGTACTTCGCCGCGAGGAAATACTTATGTGTGAAAGGTGAACGATCATTTAAAATCGCATATTATAATATGTATGAAAGGAGATTGGTATAATGAGAAATACCAAATGTCCATTTTGCGATTTCACAACAAATGACAAGCATAAATTTTGTAAACATATAGCCATCAGACATAATGATCAAGTACCAGAAGAGTATGAACCATTAGAATGGGCATATAATCTACTCGTACACAAGGAACCAGGCCGCCTATGTGTAATGTGTAGAAGAAACAATGTTCATTTCAATGATGAGTCTTTGAAGTATGAAAGAATTTGTTCTGATCCAAGATGCAAAGAAGCATATGTTCGTATGATGAAGGATCGTATGAAAAATGTGTATGGCAAAGAGCACTTGTTGAATGATGGAGATATGCAACGAAAGATGCTTGCAAATCATGCGAACGCAAAAGACTATGTTTGGGATAATGATCATAAGTTTCGTATTATAGGAACTTATGAAGAAGATTTTCTCAAACATTTAAAATCATTGGATTGGAGTCCGAATGATGTAATAGCTCCATCGCCAAATACGTATTCGTATAAATGGAAAGATGGAAGTGATCATATTTATATCCCAGACTTCTACATACCTTCATTATCTTTAGAAGTTGAAATCAAAGAGGGTGACAATACTCATCCTCGAATGGAACATTCCCGAGAGATCGAACATCTGAAAGATAAACGGATGGTCGCTGAAGCGGGTAGAAGCGGTATAAATTATATTAAAATCGTCGATAAGAAATATGATGAATTTGATAAAGATTACGTTAAATCGGATTTCAATAAACCTGAATAATACGAAAGGGATGAAAGATTGATATGGGTCTTGATGAGAAAGGTATTACTCTTGCAGAGGTTACAAACCGATATCCACGATCGTTTCAAACTTTGGGATATGATGTGTTGATGGATGTAGATGATTACAATAAACCAAAGGTCATATCAACTTTCGAAATGTGCGTTAATGCAATATTAACATTGTTGAAAATGAAACCTGGTCAGTATCCGTCAATACCTGAACTCGGTATCGATGTTGAGAAATATCTGCATGAATATGCAGATGATCCAGATATCCCAAACGAGATTAAAACAAAACTCTATGACCAATGCAATCGTCTGATGACGATTGATATAACGATTGATGTATTTGTTGAACATGACAATGATGGGACAAATGCATTGATTGTTGAAGTTGAAGGTTCTGATACTTTGACATATGGTGAAGAATCATCAACTGTTATCATAGGAATCACTTATGATAAACTAAATAGATTATATACCAGAAAGGTGTATACTAAATAAATTACCTGCGGGGGATTAAATCCCCCTTGATTATTTTTTATTTGAAAGGAATGAAATAATATGGAAAATTATTTCGATTATATCTTGCAAGAATCCGTGCTTCCGGAAGAAGAGTCTACTGAAGATATCTTAACAGAATATGATCTTGCAATAAATGAATTTAACAACTACATCCAAGAATCTGGATTGGCTGTTCTTGCCGGTGTTGGTATTTCTGTTGCTTTGGGAGGTGTTATTGCTCTTATCGTAAAAGCATTCTCTAATAATCAGGGTGCTTCTACCGCAAACAAAGCCAAAAGAGCAGCTAATGCTGCAGCTACATGTAAAAGGAATGGTGTTAATGAACTCGAAGTATCTTCAGTTGATGAAGAAAAGAGTAATAAGATACTTGGTGTAACAGACAAACTTGTTGAACAATATACATCATTCATCAAAGAATATAAAGAAAAATGTTCAAACATAATAAACAAAATCAAGAGTGGTGAATTAACAAAAGAACAGGGTCAACAATTATTGGGTAAATCTGGATATGCTATATTATCCAATCTGCCCCTTCTTTGTAAGGTTGGTGCTGCTACGGTTCCAGGAATCGCAAAATTCGCAAAGGTTGAAGTATCTGCAGATGATGCGGTAAAACTGTTGTCCGCACCAATTGAGAAAATCAAGAAGAAGGTGCCATGCGATCAAGCACAAGCATTTTGTAATAATATTCTTAACAAAGCAAATGGTATAATGGGCAAAACCAAAGTAATGAATGGTGAATATAAACAAATCAGAAAGTTATTCAAAATCCAAGATGGAACTCCTATATCTGATCCTTTGTTTGAACAATTGTCAAGTGCTGTATCTGCTGCAATTAAGAATTGTTATGAAAAGAGCAGCAAACCTTGTGAGGATATAACAAACGCTGCATTAGCTGCACTCACAAAGGTGGCTCCTAATGCTGCATTGGAACTGAAAGCCGGTTCTACAATTGGAAAGGTTGCGGATTCTTTTGATAAGGATATATTCGGAGAAAGTAGAAAGAAACAGAAAAAGATGGCTAAACAGCGTCGTTAGTTTTAATTATAAATAATATGAAAATGTAAAGGATGTGATTTAATTAATGACCGATAAACGTAAAAAGATTGAAACATTGATTGATGGTGTTTTAATGCGTATGGATCCAACAGGAATCAACGCAAAGAAATACCGCAACATGTTTCAAACTATGAACGATAAACAGTTTTCGGATTGGGTAACCAGATTCCTTGCGGATGATAAGTCAAATCTTCGTTTGGATATTGAGGAATTCGGTGATGGTTCTCGTACGTTGAAGTATGAGAATGTTGAGAAAGCTGCAGATTTTCTTAAAATAAAACTATTCGAAAATGTTTATATCCCACACGTATCATCCAATCCCAACCGACCTGTAAGAACCAAACAACCTGTGTTGGTTGGCTATCTCAATATTAAACGTCCTCAGCAATTAGTAACCAAGAAGACTGGACTTGCTATTACGGACACTAATAGAGATGAACAAACAGGTGCTGCAAAAGGTGATTCAAAAGGTGGTACAACAACCGGTATTGAAAATGAACTTCTTGCCGGTGTTGGTGGTGATGTTATTCTCTCCGAGTTTTGTGGAGCTCGTGGCGATAATGTTACAGAATATGACAACATGATTCAACAAATTGCGGAACATGGTTCTGTTAAATTGGCGGATATCAAAACGAATGCATATGACAAACCAACTCTTATGCAGGCAGATCTATATTTCAAAGCCATGGGTTTGAAAACGGATTTGATATCCGAATCATATTATTCAATCGAAGCCGTTCGTACGGCTATGAAACAAAAATCATGAGAAAAGAGGTAATATAAAATGAAAGTAAATATTACAGGTGTAGGTCTTATTCCAAGAGTCGGACTTCTCGCTCCAGTATTTGGTAAGGATCTTTCAAAGGACACGGTTTCAGTAATACTGAAATATTCATCATTCAAGGTATATGTTGCAGCAACAGGTATTCGTATAACAAGAAAGAATATCGATCAGATATTTGGTGAGAGTGTACAGCAGTCTGTTGCACGTCCTGCTGTTGTAAATAACACTACATCAACACCTGTTGTTGAGAAAGTTGAAGCTCCTACACCTACAGTGATCGAACAGGTTTCAGAACCTGTTGTTCTTGATACAGTAGTTGAAGCTCCCGCTATCGAGGAACCCGTTGAATCTGTTGAGGTTGTAGCTGATACAACTGATGCTGAGATCGAATCTTCATTCGTTGAAGATGTTGATGCTGTTGAGGATCAGCTTGATGAAACTCCTGCAGAGACATCTGAAGAATCCGTTGAAGAGAGGCCAACTTATACAGACAAAAAGAAGAAGAGACGTTAAGCGTTGAATGAGGTGATATAAATGTTCTTCATGGAACAAGAACTAACAGAGGCAGAAGCAATCATGTTTGTTCAAGAAGCAGTACATGATCCAAAGAATCAAAAGCTCCGTGAAGAGCTGATAGATCCAATCATTGAAATATTGGAGAAACCTTCGGGCCGAAAGCAATATATTGAATACGGTTCTTCATTTCTTGGTGAAAATGCAACAATGTTGGCAAAAGAGTATCCAACTAAAGCAGTTACTTTCCCAAGAAAGTATGTTGACGGTTTGTTCGCAATGTTTAATTTTACAATGAAATCATTTAAGCAAGTTCTCAAAGACGTATTGAAATCAGTATCGTCTTCAACAGAATTTGCAACAATCACATCTTCTCCGACAAATGTAATACATACTGTTGCATTATATTATTCTGATATGATAGGCAATAGATTACTGAGAGACTCAGCTCGCCAACAGCTGGGTCTTTCGGTATATGCTGTTATATTTAATAAGTATTACAAAACAGGATTGAACGAATCTGTTATGACATACACGTACATGCAATTGGATAATTCATGGGGTATTGTCAAAGCGGAGAATATTATAAATTGGATTTCAACAACCGTTGAAACCGCATATGGATTTTATAGAACCAAATTATCATTAAATATGTCTGCGAGTATACTTGTCGCATTCTTGAATAGATTGCGTAATAGCATGAATCAGAATATGAGAGGATTGGGTAATAAGTATTATGATAATCTTGAGAATGGTAATTTGATAGGTGCGGATATAACAGGTGATGAAGATCATGTTGTTACAAACAACTATACTGTGTTGAAAGATAATCTTCTCCGATTAATAAAGAATCGTGATGAATTATACTACACACAAGGAAAGTTGTATCCTGCAATCGCAAAACTTAAGAATGTCAAGATGGAATCATTATTTGAATATTCTACAACGAAAATCAAATATGAGGACATCGGAAGAATCATTGATAATATATTTTATGTATTCCTTGTGAAAGATGGTCATTCTGTTGATGAAATAAATTCAGCGACATATATCGGAAGAATAACAAATTTCCCAACAGCTGTTGACCGTGCTATTGCGGGAAAACCGATAATACTGCCGTATTCAAAAAAATATAAGGTTGATGATACTATAGTCAAGGCACACATATGTCTTGTAGCAACATATATTCTTAACAGAATAAATGATGTAAAATAAATTATAGAAAGGAATGATAAGTATGCCTATGAAGTCTACTCAGACGAATAAATATGAAACAGCATGTTTTATTCAGGAAGCACCTACATCTTCTGAGATAAATCCTCGTGGATATAAATTGAAGAAGAGTATTGAAGGTCATCCTTTCATTATATTCGAAGCAACACTTCAAACGTATGGTTGTCATAACAGAATGCAACGTAGATATGATGCACAAAACGTTGTGTCTGTAATAAATAATGACGAGAGAATTCAAACACTCAAGCGTCAAAATAAATGGCGTGGTGAATTAAATCACCCCAATCCGGATATTAAAGGAACGGAGCTTACTGATATTCGTATGACCATACCAGAACCATTAAACACATCACACTTTATCAACAACGATCGTCTTGAAGGAGATAAATTAAAAGCAACAATAACAACACATCCTGAAACAGCTGCTGGAAGATCTGTAACATCCGAAGTTGTCGATCTTGGTGCAGTACCATCTTTCTCTGTACGTTTGTTAGGTAATATGATTCCTAACGCTCCGAGAAATATGCCAAATATCAGAGTGTCTAAAGTAATCACATTTGATCTTGTTGATTTTCCATCTCATCCTAATGCAGATGCTGATATAGCTCCTGGAATTGTAACAGAATCTGCTATCATAACTCCAGAGGCTGTAGGTCAGATTATCTTCTTGAAAGAATTGGCTAAGTATTGTGCTGAAAAGGATGAAAATCTGAGAGTTGTATGTGAATCATTCCAAATTTCAACAGATGAAATTATGGGTATTAATAATGGAAATATCGTTATTGAACAATCTGCTTCACGTATAATGATTCCTCTTGAGGGAGATGTTAGAAGAGAAGCTCTCTCATATCTTATGGAGGGAGGAATGTAATATGGGAATAATTGTCAAAAAGAATTATTTTGATAATATTGAAACTGCAATAAATTCATTAAATCAATTTTTTTCTTCTAATTTCAAACAGAAGAATTTTCCGGTACTTGATGGAGATTATTCCGTTGATGAATCCGTAATGAAAATTTTAGGTTTGATGAATGGTGTTGAATCATCATGGGTTGATAGCCCAGAAGAAGTTGAAAGAGTTGTTGATGTAATCAATTCTGTTTCGGAAAATTATGATGAAAACCCATATGAAAAAATATGTGATAATAACGACTCTGTTACAATAGATCACATAGATGCTTTTGTTTCTTTCAAAGCATTGCAGTTTATTGCCGATCATTTTGAAGAGTTTTCAAAGTTGATGAATGGAATATATTCATTGGAGTTATTCTTAAAACCATCAAAATATAAAGATGTAATTGATCTATTTTCTAAGGATATCGATATTTCCGAGCTTGGAAAAATACAAGATGAATTACACACACCTATATTCGACGGCTCGACATATGTAAAGAGCCTGTTTAATTCTGATCAAATCACAATGTCAAAAGGTGTTGACGAGCAAGAAGAAATCAAACGTTTCTACAATTTCCAAGATTCCGATATGGATATTCAGATAGATGAATCTGATAAGGAAATAACACCTGTGCAAGAAGCTGCTGAAGTGAACTATTTCACCAAACGTAAACCGATTCATATTAAATATGATGAGAAGAAAGATAAATTCCACATCTCTGCACAATTCAGAAAGTCAATTGATCAACTGAAAGATGGATTGGAACGTTGTAAGAATTCCGAGGATCTTCTTGATTTCTTTGATGATCCTAAAGGTAGATACCCTCAAGCAGATGATTTCTCATCTAACGTTTTACCTTTCATATTGGCAAAGGTATTTAATAACACAAAGAAATATCCAAACCAAGACATGGATATGACTCTGTTCAGACCATATATCAATTCATATAAATCAATAATCGATAATAACCCCGGTGCAAAACGTTTTTCAAATTATGATTTGTTTTCAACGTTCAAAACTGATAAACGTGGCACTATCCAATTTATTATAGATTTTTGTGAGATTAATCTTTATAACGATCCATCTGCAGCAATATCAAATAATAATCTTCTGACAATATTCAATATATTTGATTCAAGGATATATTTTGATATACTATATAATCTTATACCAGACAAGGTTAAGAAAACAAAATTTCCATCTGAGGATGAGTTCGTAAGAAAGATCCGTGCAAGAATCAATAAAAATTCCAAGAGTACGAATGTGTATAAACCAACAGTGAAAGCTGCTGAAGAAAACAATCTCCCTTCATCTGAAGAAGTTGTTGAATACACAAGAATGTCTCTTAAAGAATTTGGGGAAATGTCAATATCCGACATGATGCTGTGTGAACATTATCATCAAATACTCCGTGATGAAATAAACACACTTGATTCAAGAGTATATAATGAAGGATTATCACCGATAAAACTCGATTGGTTGTTAAATAAAAATGAATTTGTACAAGAAGTTGATAAAGGTGATATTCCGGAGTATATGAAAACTCGTGTTCGTTTATCTGACGAAATGGGTACATCGCCGAAAGTCACACAAACAGAAGTACAAATTCCACCAGATACACCATCCAATTCAGTTGAAGATCTTGCGGATTCTATTGATGCTAAAATCGATAGTGCTGAATCTGACAAATTATCAGATATGCTCGGTGCTGATGCTGTTAAGAGTGGAAAACATATTGTGGTTAATATCACAAATACATACACTAACTCTTTCAACAGAGATGATCATTCTGATCATTCTGTACACACAGATTCATCATCTGGAAAGAATATAAACAAATCAAACAATGTGACACATAATAACAGTCACAATACATCAAATAATAATACTGATAAATCTTCATTGTACAATAATAATAATAGCGACGGTAGAGATGATACTAAAGATTCTAAGGTTCAGGAGTTCGCTTCTGGATATACTGTGGATGAAGTATTCGCATTTTTAGAATCTGAAGAGCCCCTGTCAACTATTACTGAAGCTACTAAACAAAAACCAGAAACGCTGACTAATAAGATGCTTGATCTTGATAGAAATACAAGGTCGCTTCAACAAAAGTCAAAACGTTCTGTTCAGAAGGGTATTGGTGCTACTAAGACACTTCTGAAACCCGCAATGAGAACGAAACAGTGGTTAGCTGGAATTGTCGACTCATTGATCAACCGGAATGAAGACACTGTTAAAACCGAGATAATCGAGAGCCCCGGTTATCGTTCGACACTTTTTAAAGCAACACGTTTAGCACTTAAGTTTGGTATGTTCGGAATTTGTTTCACTATCAACGGATACATAGCTGCAGCATATGCGGCATTACAAGTTTCACGTTTCGCAGATAAAGAACGTCTCAGAAGAGAAGTTCAAGGTGAAATGGCTACTGAGATGAAAATCTTGGATGATAAAATTCAGAAAGCTGATGAAGCTGGTGACAATAAAGCCAAATGGGAAATGATGAGACTACGTTCCAAGATGGAGAGAATCGTTTCAGACACACCAAGATCAGTTGTTAAACATGGAAGAAGTGTTTCTTAAAGGAGATGATAATATGGCTGATAGTAATCTCTTTTATATGGTGATGGAAGCCGAAGGAGATGATCTCTTACAGCCGATGGATTTAAGTACGGATACTGCTGAAAATCCTACAGAGACACCTCCTCAGGACTCTCAAACAGGTTCTAACGACAATCCACCACCATTAGAAGAAATGAATAATGCTGACGCCTTAAGTTTTCCTGGTGATAATGGCGGTGGTGATAACCAAGACACTGAAAATAACACCGACGACAATAACGACGAAAATGCTGAGGAAAATGATGAAGATCAACAATTATCTGATAAAGCGAATAATGTTTTGAACAAAACGCTTTATGATAAGTTTATACAACGAAACGAAGAAGTATCTTCGATTCTTGAAAACTTACAAATCATCATTCCAGTATTACCCGTTGAGATTGTTGATGAAAACGAAAAAGACGTCAATAATTTGAAAGCAGCTCTTGCAGCTGGACAAAACTATGTTATTGAAAAATTCGTAGATGCCAAGTACGGTGAGAATGCTCTCTACTTCAGAAAGCTTGATACACTGTATACTCTTCTAATGGATCGAATCAATAGCAATTTGAAAAAGGCTGATAAAAAAGAATCAGCATAATAAAATTCTAAATAAAGGAGTTGTTAATCCATGGCATTTAGCACTGGTAATAGATATGGTTCCCATGAAAGAACATGGTTTCAGGAACAGGCTGCTATGATCAATACTGCAGAACAGAAGAACCTTGATGTTCTCTCTGATGATTTTGATCAGACATTTCAGGAAGCAGCCATTACTCTCAACAGAACATATACTGATCTCAACATCATGAGAGATTTCGAGCGTATGATGAAGAATAAGGCTATTATGGAGTCTTATAAACAAGAATTCCTCGATAAGATCGTTGATGATATCAAAACTTATAACTGCACAACAGATGCTGAAAGACAGCACATGAAGGTTGTTGCAGAGCAGCTTGAAGAGGCTTGGGATGCACGTGTTGATTCATTCATCCAGGAGTCTTACAACGTTGCAAACTATCTCCCACTTTCAACACTCGACTTCCCTGCACTTGTTAAGCAGTACATCCGCTTCCTTGGTAAGGATATCATTCCTGTACAGACTGCAAATAGTGTAAACGTTGAGCAGCGTATCATCCAGAAGTATCTCGTTAATAACCAGACAGGTGATGAGTACGAGGTGCCTGCAGTATACTGGATGAAGGATGAAGACGGCACTCCACTTTGGAGAAAGCTCTGGAACGCTGGTAAGGGTATTAAGATATATGATAAGGAGCCTATCACAGTTACAGATATTCTTAATGCACCAAACAAGAGATTCTCAATGTTCAACTGGCTTACAGATGATGAGACAGGTGAGAAGACAACTATCACACCAAACGTAAGAACACGTCTTTCTTACGATTTCAATATCCAGTATGTACAGGTTGCTGCTACTGAGGCTGTAACAACATACAAGGAACTTGCTGCTAAGCCTGCAGATTGGCCAACACTTCAGAGTGAGGCTGGTGCAAGCACAAAGTACTTTACAAAGAATGGTGATAACTATACAGCTATCACATTCACATGGGATACTTCTGGTTCTACAGCTTACCTCAAGCCTACTTGGGAAGAGGCTACAACTGGCGGTGCTAAGGTATATGAGAAGGTAACTATACCTGCTCAGCCTGCTAAGAAGGTTAAGCTCCCAGGTGCTGGTATCCAGATCGATATCCAGACAGGTGGCGTATTCCTCAACGGTGGTATCACAAATACTACACGTCTTCCTGTTGTTGATGCAAACAACATTCCTACAGGTGAGGTTGTTACAGGTATTTCTGATATGCTTTCTGGTCGTGTAGACTTTATAAAGGGCACACTCACATTCTCAACATGTGGAGCTATCGATGGTGTATACGTATCTGGTAGAATCTCTAACGAGACAAACATGAGAACAATCGGTTTCCGTGAGTATCCTGAAATCAGAAAGTTCCTCATCGCTGACGGTTGTAGATTCCAGCTCCCATTCACAGTTGAAGACTTTGCTGAAGCAAACAGCTCACTTAACTTCAACCTCTACAACAGACTCGTTCAGGAGATCGTAACTAACCAGGAAATGTTCGAAGATCAGTCAATTCTTGAGTATCTTGATCAGCAGTTCGAACTCTACAACGGTTGGGATTCAGATATCTGGAGTCTTGAGTCATATACTCACACAGAGTATGTTGATCTTTCACCAACAGCTATTTCTCCAAACTTCGCAGGAGATCCATGGGAATACAGAACAAATGCTATCCACAATGCTATCAACAGCGTAATCTACGAGCTTTGTGATCGTGGTAAGCTTGATAACCTCGGATTTGTAATCTACGCAAATCCAAAGGCTTGCCGTCTTCTCGATAAGTTCGTAACATGGACTGTTCAGAAGAATACATCAATCGGCGGTGTTCAGATGAACCATGCATTTGGTATTCTTACAGATTCATCAACACCTATCCGTGTTGTTGCTTCTAACAGAGTTGATGCATATACTATCATCGATGCATATCAGCCAGATGCTGTCGCTAAGGGTGCTACACAGTCACGTGAGTACTTCTTCAAGATTGTGGCTTACCCAATGGATAAGTTCCACATCTCTTACAAGCACCTCCGCTTCGCTCGTCACCTCACAAACTCTCCGGAGAACGCAGCTTATGCTGACGCTCAGAATCCTGGTGGTGCAGCAGTTATGGTTACAACATCTGCTCAGTACCAGACAATCTCCGTACAGGGTATTCAGGGTCGTGTTATCTGCAAGAACACTGTTCTTGTTCCAGATAGCAGAGCAGGTCTTATCATTCCTGAGGCTCTTACAGATGACGGTGTAGATGGTCAGGGTACCGGCTGATAAATAACTGTGATATTTTCATAATATGAATTTCCTAAATAAAGTAAGAAGGGTGGGGCTTTCGCCCCACTCTAATTACTTATTTCTACTTATTTCTGTAATTGCTTCTATAACCTTCCTACAGATCCACTCTTCATCAACATGTGGATATGTTTTAGAAACTCTCTTAGATATTTCAACTGATACCGGTCCATTTGGTGGTATTGGAATTCGTTTATCTCTCAAGAATGTTACTTCCTGATGTATGAATTCATTGATTGTTTTTATTATCATATCTGATAATTGTGGGGTTGGATAAATCTTTTCATTTGAACGTTTGTTATATTCTTCTAATGCTGTTTTGATACTCGATGTTAATGATGTTATTGTATTTGAATTCTTTTGTTCTAATACGCCGAGAGAATTTATCATTTCTTGCAAACGTTTTATATCATTTGCATACTGTTGATTCTGTTCTTTCAGACTGTAATAATCATCATCCAAATTTTGTATTTTCCTTATAATAGAAAACATGAGTCTACTGAGTTCTTCGTCTCGTTTTCTGTTTGTCTTCATAATCTTGAAGAACGCAAATACAACTACTAAGAGCAGTATCAAGAGCATCGCACACAGAATGAAGAATTCGATATTGTTTTTAATCATAAATAAAACCTCCTGGTTTATAAAATTTTATTATTGAAAGGGTTGATTATATATGAATAATATTGCAAAAGATATTCTCCGTCAAATAATTAAGACAAAGAAAATCGATGCATTTAATGAGTTTTCTAACATCGAACTTGATGGAAAACTTGTTGTTGAATCTTATAACGGCGATGGAATGAGAATATATAATAAAAAAGATAAAACTCATCTTCTTATGCCGAAAAACATTTCTGTGATACAGGAAAACACGTTAGCTGATGCTATTGAAAATGGAACAATTTTCGATGATGCTAATACTGTAGACAATGCAACATCATATGCCGTAAATACTTCATTACCTGTTCGAGGATTAATGAATAAAGGTATTAATATACCTGGGGGATTGATTAATTTAACAAAACCTGTTATAGGTGTATTGGACGATGAGTGTCGTGCTAACTGTGATCAGATAAATATTGATAACGGATCTCAATTCGTTAAAGATATTATGAAGAGTAAAGATACCGGAAATACTGTAAATGATATTGTGGATGATTATTATAATATCGACAATTCTGAAGATGATTCACCTCTTCCGGATGATTTCGGTTCTGACATATATGAAACAGAGAAAGAATTGAGAGATGTTGTATTATCTCCAGAAGATAGTATCGATGAAGATGACTATGAAGAAGTTGAAATCGAAGAAGGATTCTTTTCAACATTATCGCCTGACACAACAGCAAAACTTATATATCATTTAAATACAATGAATGATGTTATTAATAATCCCATGCTTCCAGATGCTCCAGAATCATCTGATAAATCATTAAATGCTTTGGACGAATTATATTCTGAAGGAAAAGAATTGTCTAAGTTCGCTTCTAAGTGTGCTGAAAATGGAAAGTTCGATCGTAGAACTTCTCAGTTATTATCATATGTGGCTGTTGCTTCTGATGAAATGAGTAAAGCTGCAGACACAATATCAAATCCAATGATAAAACCCGACGATATAATGTATAAAGAACCTGGTATGAAAGAAGCAGTTAACAAATATACTGATAATAAGAAAACACTTCGTAAGGTTCTTCCTGAAGTAATTAAGAATGTTGAATCTGGTATGGGTAAAGAACCTATACAAGAAGGATTCTTGCGTAAGGCTCCTAAACGTTTAAAAGATCTTAAGATACGTGATACAATCACATATATTACATTGGAAATTAATGAGATCCGTGATACGAACGATGCACAGATTTTGTCTGGGTATGTTTGTTCAAAACTTGAAATATGTGATTTCTATATATCATGTATTGATAATAATGATCCGAAGTATATAGTACCACATACACGTCCACAACTTATACAATTCCAGAATGATCTTAATCGTTTATTGACACAAATTCTTAAGATTCGTCCTGTAAATCGTGCGGATCGTACGTGGATGGTTAATGTAAATTATCCTGAAAATTGGAGGGGTTGATAAAATGTTATTCACCAAAGAAGATATTTCTATGAGAGATTTTGTTGTTAAAAACAAATCATTGTTTGAGCAAGTTGCTCGTGCCCATATTTATGAAAATAAAAATCGTGATAAGAAATTTTCACAATTAAATTATAAAAATATTCTGAATGATATGATCGAATTCTTAAACGGTTATATTGAATATAAAGAAAAAGATACTCAGAAATATACCGGCAAGGTTGTTGGTACTGCGAAAGCATTCTATGATAGTATGTTTGATAAATCAAACACAAAGTATCGTAAGAAAATATACCTCGCAGAAATGAAAGATTCTTATACTGATTTCTTACAAGGTACAAAGGATCTTCAAAAATTGATGGAAGATAACATCGATCGTGCCAACAGAGATCCCGAATTCAGAATACTTATGACGATGACAAACAATCAGTATCGTAAACTATCAAAAGTGTGTCGTGATGATATGCAAATATATCTGTGGTTATCAACTGCTGATACAATATACAAGTACGATATACAACCAAAGCTTCGTGCTGATTTTGTTGATGACAATACACCAGTTATACATCCCGTGAAGATAAATGCTGATGACATTAATAAGTATGGTGAAAGCGGTCCTGATGATGAGTAATGAGGTGATGTTATGAACATTACAGATGTTATTGAAGATATCAAAAAGCCGTGTGGTTTAAATACTATCGCATTACCTTTCAAAGAATCTGTTGAAAATGCAATACGTGATATAATAACCACAAGCGTTCGAACATTTTCACAATTCAAACCCCAAGAGAAAGAGTGTCAATGTGAAAGAAGATTCCTCAGATATCAGAATGAATATGAAAGAGCAAATGGTATATATCTAATACCCGAACAATTGACATCCACACCTGTTATGTATTGCGATGCATATCCAATTTCTTCTCAAAAGGTAGATACTGCAAATCAAGTTGGTTCAAACGCGTTTTCTGTAGTATCACCATTTGTTGGATTTGGTTCATATTATCCTCAAGATATTATGAATGCAACAATAACAGGTGCTGCTGTAAATAAATTTATCGGAGTATCTTCTCAAGTGCCAACATCCAGATGGAGAGGACACAACAAAATTCAATTATTGAATTGGCCAAAAGAAAGTTTTATACTCTTTGTGGCTAAATGTGATCATGATTTGTCTTTGGAAACTATCCCTGATTCATGCCGTGAATCGTTCATTGAACTTGCAACATTGGATGTTCAACGTACGATTTATAATGATATAAAGAATCAGATTGTTGGTTCTGCATTTAGAAATATACAAATAAACATTGATAATTTTGCGGGTGCTGAAGAAGCTCGTAAAGCACTTGTAAAAGAATGGGGAGAATCATTTCATCTTGATGAAGTTGAAGAATGTGTTGTATTTTTCTAATACTATAAAATTCCCAGTACCGTAAGGAATGGGGGCTAATTGCCCCCATTTAATATTTTATTATTATGAAAGGAGGAGTTTAATAATGGCAGTTACGGATTTTGTCCGCAGAAGTATGCAAATTGCGACTGGTGGTATATTACAATCCACAACAGATTATTTTGACAATGCAATGACCTTTGTTAATGACGTTAAAGAAGTCATGGACATGGGTAAACAAATTGGAAATGATTCTGTTAAGAAGTTTAATGAATTACGCCATTCTGGTATATTAAAGAAAACACGTGATTGGTTTTACAACGAAGGTGGAATATTCGGCGATTTCGATTTTGACGATGATGAATTCGATGCTGGATTTGAAATAGAATCTGCAGATTCCGAAAGGCAAGAAAAGAAAGAATCGTCAGTAATATCCACTGATTCAATGACCGATATCGCAAAGAAACAAACCGGTGCGATGTATAAGGCATTTGGACGTCAAGCGGATTTACATATTGCAAATACTGCAGAAATAGTTTCTACAATTAACTCAAGAAGTGCAGAATTAACAGCTTCTGTTAATAATATGAATAATACTCTTATTCAGATAGGAAAACGTCTTGATTTAATTGTTGAATATACTTCCTCTCGTGTAAAGAAAGAGCAAGAAGCGGAAGCTAATAAAACATCCATTATAGATTATGGTGGAGGAATATCTTTATCAGGTGTCTTTAATAAATTAAAAGAGAATGTTCAAGATTCATCAATGGCATCATTCCTTAGTATGGGAAAGACGATGCTTGGATCTGGAATGATGACTCCTGAAAATGTTCTTTCGATAATATTATCTCAGACAATACTTGATAAACAATTCAAAGGATTGGGTGGTAAATCCATCAATGAAATTGGTGAGTTTGTTAATGATACGATTGGTGAAGCTATTCAAAATGGTTTATCAAAAGCATTAAATTCCAAAAACGGTATTCTTGCAACATTGTTTGAGGATTTAAAATATCAGGGTGGAAACAAGAACTATCAAAACGCGGTAATCAATCAATATAATGAAAAGCCTGCGATATTTGATGGAATGACTCGAAAATCCATCATAACAATTATACCTGGATATCTTAATGAGATATTGAAAGCAGTATCTAAAGATGATACTGGTATGGAAATATCAAATAAAGGAACTCTTACTAAGAAGAAAACAAATGCTTTCGTTGAATCAATATCTTCAAATTATTTCCGTTCCGGTATGATGGAATATGAACAACGTAAAGAAGCACATAATAAACTCCAAGGTTTTGGATTATCCACAAAAGATATTCAAGATGCAGTAAGAACACTTTCAGCATGCTGGTTGTGGGAAATGTATTCTGATGGTGGAAGGGTAATACTTGAGCAAAACGAAGTAAAAGATATTACATATCCTTCGACACGTAGGGTTATTGAACAAGCTTCCGAATTAATGGCATCCCAAACAAAGTACTCTGTTTCACAATGGAAAATGTATTATCAAACAATCATTGGTGAAATAGAGGAATTTAAATTCCGTCAAGAATTACAATATGCCGCACAAAGAGCAGATAAAGAATTTGAAAATTTTGCCAAAACAAATGTAAATGCACACCAAGCTGGTAGAATAACAAAATCTGTTCTTACAGAAGCTTTTCGACATAATTACAAAACTTTCAATAATGGTATTTTGCCATCTGATTCATCTAATACATCTGCCAATGGACAGATTGGAAATAATGTAAAATCCACAAAAATTCTTGAAATAGATTATCTTGCAGGAATGTTCGATAGACTAAATCGTGGAATAAATGTGTATGTTACAGGTCAATCCAATAATCGTTCAAGAAAATATCCTAAAATAAATATGATACCTGGATATGCGGCACGCAACATGGGTATTAATTCAAATACAGATTCAGATGAATCAAATATAAAACCTGTTACTGAAACAATATCAAACGTATTAACTGGAAAACCGTCTGAGAATAAATTAAGACAGGAAGCTCCACAGGATATACAAGAATTGTACACTGCTAAAGATGCTGGTGAAAAGTTGTCTAAATCGGATGAAAAACGTTTGAAAGAATATGAAGATTCTAAAAAGACATCCATCAAATCATGGTTCAAAAATAAAGTAGATGACTTTGCACATGAATCCAGAAAAACCGGAATTGTTGCAAATCCTGCAGATCTTGATTTCATGGATTCAATGTTTAATAAAACGAAAGCATTCGTTTCATCATTAATACCTGAAAACAGAAAAAAGGTAATAAATGATCTGAAAGAAACTGAAGCTTTCCAGAAAGTTGCTGATAGTAAAGCCGTAAACAAGGCTAAAGAAATTGGTCATAAAGCTGGTAATAAAGCTGGTGATATACTTCTCGGAAAACAATCAGTTGATGAAGATGGTGAAAATATTCGTACTGGTGGTTTGCTTCATAAAGGAGCAAAGGGAATTCAATCAACCACCAACAAAGCCGGTGACATATTCTCCGGAATGATGGGACGTGTTAGTTCGACGAAAACATTGAAAAATCGTACAATGGATTTGATGAACGAATATGGCCCTGAAAAACAGTTTGAACAAGATGACACAGATTCATTGACAATGCAAACCATTTCAAACATGGTTAATGTTGCAATGTCAAATGGTGGGGTTGACACTCTTGATGAACAAACAATCATGCCATTAATTGATTCATTGAAGGATGTGTCTTTAAAAAGAAAACTCAAACAATCATTGATACCTTTAATGAAACGAAACTCATCCAACTCTGCAACAGCAACTGGTGCTGAAGCTAAATCAAGCGGTAATTTATCCACAATTGGAAAATTAAAGACCATGATATTTGGTGCTGCTAAAATGTTTATAACACCTGTTGTTACATACGTAAAATTGGTTATCGGTTCCGTATTTGCTGTTGTAAAGAACGGAATGGGAATGATATTAAATCTGGTTAAGAAAGGTATCAAATCCGGATTAACAGACCTTAAGGCCGGTGCTAAAGCAGTTGGATCCGGTATTAAAGATGTTGCTAAGGGACTACTAATCCCAGCAACCAAAATAATAAATCTCGCATTTAAAGCAATTACCGCTGCGAATAAATTCTTTATATGGGCAGGAAAGGGTTTATATACTCATGTCGTAAAACCAATAATCCCATATGTTGTAAAAGGATTTAAAGTAGTTGGGAATGTCCTCGTTGGTATTGTAAAGGGTATAGGAACATTAATCAGTAAGGTTGGTAAAGCTGCTGTTTCATTAGGAAAAATGATTGCCAACACGAAGGTCGGACAAGGCATTGGTAAAGCTGCTAAATGGGTTGGCAATAAACTATCTGGTGGAGACCAAATTGGATTCATTGGCGGTGTTCTTGAAGCAAACAAAATCCGAAAAGAAGAAAAACAAAAGGCTGCAGATAAAGCTGCTGCAAAGCCGATTAAAGACGGTGTTGATGATTCCGAACTGAGTAAGAATATAACTGAAGTTATTGATTCTTCCGATGGAAAGAAAGGTTTCTTCAAAAATCTTCTTGATACTGTTAAAGGTATTTTTAATAAGATGCCAGATAATGGAACTTCAACAGAAGAAAATCAAAATAATCAAACTGGAACAACTACCAGTGAAACAGAAACTCCAAAAACAACAAATTCTGACACATCATCATCATCAGATTCTGGTGATGGTAAAGGAAAACGGGGTTTCAAGAGTTTGGTGACAGGTGGTATAGGTAAGATACTTGGAGGAATTTCATTTGGTGTCATGGGTCTTGTAAAAATGATAGGATCCATAATCACTGGATTGGAAGGTTTCAAGGCACTTACAAATATGATCCAGAAAATATTGACAGAGTCATTACAACCTCTCAACGAAGCATTCCAAGCAATCACAAAGACATTGAAACCATTCTTCAAAGAGATAGGTTCAATAGTTAAAATGGTTGCAAAACAGGTTGTAGAAATTGTCAAAGTTGCTCTTGATATAGTTAAACCGATTTTGGAAGATGTTATTCAACCAATATTGAAATCTGTTTCACCTCTGCTTGAAACTATACTCGGAGTATTAACACCTTTACTGAAAGTCGTTGGTGTAATACTTAAAGCTTGTATGTTACCGTTAATGGCTACAATAAAATTCGTAGTAGTTCCAATTATGAAAGTATTGGCTGATACTGTTCAAATTATAGCAGGCGTTATTCAAGTTGGACTCGGAGGTATAATGGGTCTTCTCGGAGGATTGATAGCTGGTGTTGGTAGTATTATATCAACAATAGGAAAATTACCTGGTCTTGGTGCTGCTAAGAGCCTTGGTAAGAGTATTGCCGACTCCGGTGTTGATATGGCTAAACAAGGTGGAGCATTCATCAAAGAAGGCGGCAAATTAATCATCCAAGGTACTACAAATCTTGCATCCGATATAGGTTCAATGATCAGTAATATTGTAACAGGTGAAGCTGATGAAGAAGAGGAACCGAAAAAGAAAGAAATAAAGAAAATCGAACCAACAGATGAAGATGTTGTTAAACGAACATATGCAAGTGGTGATGTCACAAATATCTACAATAATGGATCATCAGATATTTATAACACATACGGCGGTGAATATCAACGTGGTATGGGTGGATATCTTAATATGGATCAACGTGGATGTGGACCTATTGCATTGGCAGATATGTTCAATAGATCCGGTGGTGGTATAAGTGCACGCTCATTGGCAGGTTCAATGTATGGTAGTGGTGCTTATGATCCACGTCGTGGTACTTCCGTTGGTGGATATATTAATACTGCACGTTCACTTGGTATGAATCTTGTACCTGGCAGAGTTACACAACAATCACTAAAATCTGCAACTCCAAATCACCCAATTACAGTTGTTGGATCTGGTTCTGATTACGGTACACGTAACGGCAATAATCACTTTATGAATGTAATTGGTACTGATAGACATGGCGGAGCATACGTATCCAATCCATTAACAGGTCATGTTGATCGTAGACCAGCGTCAACAATCGCAGGTTCTGCTGTTGTTGGTTTATATGGTTCTGGTGATGAACCAGATGGTGGTTATACATTCCCAGATGCTATTAGAGAAGCATTTAGCAAACTTAAAGCACAAGCAAACAAGATTCTTGGTTTATTCAGCATGGAGAAATCCGATGAAGAAGAAATCGATGAAATGATGACGGCTGAACAAAATAAAGCTGCAACTGAACAAGCTAAACGCACACTCGGTGAAGATGAATATCTCAAGATTGAAAAGGCTGCTCGTGAGAATGCACGTCAGAAATTCATGCAATTATATCCAATGAAGGATGGAGAAACCAAGGAAGAATACGGAAAACGTTTCCAAGAATATTGGGATAAACATTCTACAGAATATCTTGCTGAGGCAAAGTTGTATGATAAGGCTTCTGAAAATAACAAGAATGCATGGCAAACATTGGCAAACACATCAAATGATCTTGTTAATGCATATGCTGGCGATAAGAACATGTTTGATAGTCTCGGAAAAGCATATGGGGATCTTGACAACGAATTATCTACGATGGGAGATAATAATGGATCTTCTGGTGGTGGTAGTGGATATTTCACATCAAATGAAGGAGTTCCATTATGGACACCATATTCCGACAATATTGAAATAACATCAACTGACATTACTAAAAATAATTATAATTCACCATTATTTGAATTCTTTGCAAAAACAATGGGACTTAAACTTGGTGATATAATTGGATCATCTTGGTTCCAGCAACGTAATAATCCTAATAAAGAAGGTGTCGGTTCTGCTGGTGGATCTCACTCTGGTATAGATTTCACAGGCGGTTCAATACTTGGTAAACCTTTGTATGCTACAACGGGTGGTGAAGTTATTGTCAACTGGTCACCTGAACAATCTGGTGGTGGAGGAAATACCGTTATATGGAAAGACTCTGCTGGAAAGTTACACTGGTATATGCATATGAGTGAAAGATCAAAACTCAAGGTTGGTGATACGATCGAGGGTGGAGATCTTATTGGATATGCTGGAAGCACTGGTCATTCTACAGGTCCCCATCTCCATTATACAATTAATGATACTATATCAGGATCAGGTTCGGGTAACGTATTCAACCCATTAACATACTTCGGAAATTATAATCCATCCGGTGGTTCTGGTCTTGTAGGTGATACCGATCAAGAAAAGATATATGCATATCTTATATCTCATGGATTCTTGCCACATGCTGCGGCAGGTGCTATGGGATGTTTCCAAGTAGAATCTTCAAACAATCCTGATACACTTGAGGGTTATTATGCGTTCGATGCAAGTACTGTTAAGAATGCATTGAAGAATTATGATACTCTTGATGATTATACTGTAAACAAACTATTCCCGATGTATGATAGAAGTGGTTTAAGTATTAATAAAGCAGGATATAAAGGTTCTGATGGACACTACTATCCAGGTTTGGGATTGGCACAATGGACGGGTGGAAGAACTCGTGCTCTTGCTGATTATACTATCAATAAGGGTAAAACATGGAATGATCTTCAAGGACAACTCGATTACCTCAATAATGAAGTGACAAGCGTTTCAAGATACAATTCTGCACTGACAAAGATGAATAATTCTAATAATGTAAATGATGCAACTTCAATTTGGTTGTCTGAATTCGAAGGTGTTCCTGGAAATAAATTGGCTGAACGTCAAGCTTATGCTAATGATTTTTATACAAGATATAAGAATTTCTCACCAACTTCAAAGACATATTCTCCTACAGGCAGTGGTTCTGTTTCTACAGGATTCGGATTGGTAAATTCAGCATCAGATGGTAGAATGGTAGATAACTATAACCAGATCAAATCTACAACAGGTAAGAATACCGGTCATGTAATGACAGATTCCGGAGCTCTTAATATGAGATCACAACCAAACATAGATTCTTCTATTCTTATAGGAATACCAAAAGGAACTCAACTTAATCTTGAAGCATCTGGTGATCCCGCATGGTTCAAAACAACATATGCAGGAAAAACAGGATATGTTTCGAGTCAATATATTGCATTGGATAATGATGATGCTAATGACTTTGATTATTCTCCTGCAAAAACAACAACATACACATTCTCGCCGGCGGATCAACTCAAGGAAGGGTTCACTGATGCAACAGGAAATTTGAGGAAAATATTCACAAATGGTACAACAACTAATAACGTAGCACCAACCACAACATCGTGGTATGATTTTGGTTCATGGTTTACTCTCAATGATGACGCTGCAGAAAGAACCAAAAAGAAAGGATATTATAAGGATGCTGCAAATTACCATCTTAAAGCACAACAAGGCATTGGTAAAAATGGTAAGAAAGCAACTGGATCTGAGAAGAATATTATCGATAATTATATTGATACATATGGTGCAAATGTTGTAACACGTGGAAATTCAACATGGTTTGGTGATGAATGGGAATACTACGCTGACGCCTGGTCAAACGTTTATGATTCTACCAAGAATAAATCAAACGTTAACTATTCAACATATCCGATATCCAAACAACTTCAAGCTTTGGGTAAAATATATGCTTCTGGTGATATGTCAGATTTGGGATTCTGGAATACATATATGGATTGGAATAATAACTATGCAAATTCAAATGTATTTACTCCTGTCGACAACTATTCACCTTACACATATTCCGCAGATACAAATGATGGTACAGGAACAGCTGTTATCACCAACAATTATAATATATCTCGTGCGGAAGATACAGAAACAGAAAAACGACTCAGAGCAATACTTGCAAACACATATAATGTTCGTTCAGAAAGTATGGAAGCAATACTTCTTGCAATACTTGATGAATTGAAGAAAAGAAAAAAGCCAGATGATGGAACACCATCAAATGGTTCTGTAAAATTATTCGATGAAAGAATACCGGCACAGGTTACAAGTCTTTCTATAGGATAAAATAAAAAAGAAGGTTGTGGGGGCGAAAGCCCCCATATTCCTTTTTATAATATTCCATTTTTACGAAGCATATTATTTATGATTTTTTGTTTCTTATAATATGCTTGTTCTTTCTGAATATCTTGTTCAGAAACATTTTTGTTCTTTGATAGATCGAGTTGATTATCATGTATCTCTTTTACATCATTCAACAACTCAATATCCTCATCACGTTTTGGTATTATATTATTAATATCAATTGGTGAAGCTTTTTCTTTTTGAACTTGTATCAATTCAACAAGATTTATGTTGAGATTGTGTAGTTCATCGGCAATCTGTTGTAATACATTAACAATCATTATTATCACCCATCCATGTCTTGTCTTCATCATTTTCAATATTTTTGTTTTTCTTATATTTCTTTAACATGCGGAGATATTTGTGCTTTTTGTACCATGGGAGTCTATTAATGATTTCATATACGATATCTTGTTCACGCATATATTTCACGATATCTTCAAATTCGATAATGTGTTTAAGTACAAATGATATATTGTTCGGGAATATTCTGAAGTATCCATTCTTGATCATTTCACATACTTTCTTATTATTCGTTTCCGTTGTTTCATCCTTGTTTGCATTAGCAGGAATAATAGTTGTACCAATCATGATATTCTTTCCAATATCGTCCCATTTGTTTTGACTGAAATATGTGTTTTTAAAGTGTTTAATTCCGAAGTAATATCTCCGATCCGACAACACGTTTTCCATGACATCGTGAGCTATCCAATAAGATGTTTCATCTGGATATTTCTTACAATATTCTTCAAAAGATGAAGAATTTAATAAATCTAATCTGAATTTGCTGGTCAGATATTTTACAACACGTTCCGGCGTTTCATATTTTTCATCAATATCTTCCAATATATTTGGACAATAATCAAATACGTCATCAATGATGACATCAAGAACGTGATTCGGGCATCGATCCAATGTAATAAGTGGGTAATCATAAAAGCAATTAGATAGATAATATTTCCACATCTCACATTCTATATTTCGTGATTCTGTAATATCATAAATAATTTCATGAAAACAGCTGGATGCGGGAAACTCTCGAGTTTCAATATAATATTTATATAGATAGATCTTTTGAATTTCTGGAATGGTTCTGTCATCCTTTAACATGTGGATTGGATGATCCGATTTAATATAATTACAACACCATATCATTTCTTTCCACATTGGTATGGTCGGGTTATCAACAAATTCAAAACAGAATGGATCATTTCTGATCGCTTCCATTTTGATTTCTTCAGTTTGCTTTTCCGCCGGTATATACTGAATACTCATTCCGTTTTGTTTAACCGCAGACAGATACATATCATATGTTGGATCTTCCACATATCGTAATAAAGTACCGTCTATATTTATTAACATTTCTATTATTTTATTCATCTTATCTTGATTTTTATCTCTTATAGAATAATTATAACCAAAGGTCAAAATAATCACAATCCTTTCTTTTAATAGATTGAATATGCATCACCGGGGATAAACCCCGGTAAATACATATTCTTTGGAGAATGAAATGAACAAACGAATCTGTTTGGGGATTACTTCTTAAATGCCTTTGTATGGTTCTTAACCTTGATGAAATCATGAGCACCAATTGTTGTGCTCCATGGCTTTTCTACACCGCCGAGTTTAGAAACACCTGTCTTAGTATCTTCATCGGCATGATCAACTGAGATTGTTGCAGGGCATGTGTAGTTATTAACTGCAGGAAGATCGAACTTTCTGTCAGTATCTGCGAGATATCCTGATACGAGCTCAGGAACCTTTTCAAGTGTGTTACTTATATCGAAATCATTGATCTCATCGATGATTCCGATCTCGTCCTTTGAAGGATAACCAGCGTGTGCGATAGCTTTCTTAAGATCTGTCTTGAATGCTGTCTGGAATTCAGCATCCTTTCCTGAAACGTTATTGATCTTCTTGTTTCCATATTCAATGAATGCGGCCATTGAAAAACCCTTGTTTGATGCCATAATATTTTCCTCCTTGAAATTATAAATAATTTATTATCAACAGGATGTTATTTCCTGTTAAACATTATAATTATATATTTATCCAACATTAATAAATCCGTCGGATACACCTATGCTTTGTGAAACATCTTCTATTGATAATGTTTTGCCATTATTATCTTTTACTATAAAACCTTTGTTGATGTATTTTATTATGTCTTCGGATGTTGCTGTAAAGGAATCGCCGATGTGTGTTCCTTTGGAATCATATATTTTAATGCTGTATGTCATTTGTTATCTTTCCTCTCTTTATTTATATTTCTTTTGTCTTAATTACATAAATAGAATTCTATTATCTTTGATATTTGATTATGGGTTATATCCATCCCCGGCAGATAATTGTTATATAATCCGATAATATTCATATTCGGATTTATTTCATTCCCTTTATCAAAATATGAGATTATTACATGTGTTATGTCTTCGTACAAATTAGAATTATTTACATTAAGTATATCACACTCCATATCATCTAAGACACATAACATATCAATCGAATCTTCATTTATATCCGAAGTATATTCATTCCACATTTTTGTTATGTTATCATAAATAAAGTTTATTAAACCCTCTGTGACAGAAAATCGTTTTATTAACGAATAATAATATATAATTGATAGTGTAATTGTTTTTAATATATTTTCATTGTTCATGTACAATCACTCCTTCAATTCAATAATATGTGTAACAAATATAAAGAAATATAATTGGCGGGGTTTCCCCCGCCACATATTTAGAAATCAAATCCATCTGTTGAAGTATCTGTTGTTGATGTATTATCATCATTTGTATTTGTTGTTTCTTCTTCCTTCCTTGGTTCTTCAACCTTTTTGTCGTCAGGAGTCTTTACAACTTTACCGGATGATTTAATATCTTTAACTTCCTCTTTAGCTCTCGAATCATAGTGTTCGATCTGAGCTGCAAGATTCTGCATTTTGATATTGTATTTGTCGATATTTTTGATGTATTTACTTTCGATCTTTTCATTCCTTTTAGATGAAGGAATCTTCATATATTCGTCATATGCTTCCTTTGTCGCATTATACATTGCAGCAACATCTTCGAACTTTTTAACTTTGTTATCATAAGATCTTGTAAGCATTGCATTTACGAGTGATATTGGATTTAATTCTTTAGCTCCTGCGAATATCATATTAAGTACATCGAATACTGTTGCTATTCCCGAAGCGATAGCATTAAATCCGTCGGATATTTCAACAACTGCTTCTTGAACTGATTTTTGTTTACTACCATGAGTTCTAATATATGTATCAATCTTCTGTTCAAGTGTCTTGTTGAAATGTCTTATAAGCCATCTTGCATTATCTTTCTTTGATATTTTATCCGGCTTATATGATATTCCCTTATCAGTTGCCTCTGTAGAAGCAAAGATTCGGGAAAGTTCACCTACAAGAAGTCTGTAGCCTACGGTAAATACCGTGGTGAAGGTCTGGTTTCTTTCAGTAGGAGAAGACATATATTCAACAACCATCTTCTTGAATACTGGTCTGTGTAATGTCAAGAATAACATTTTGATGTCATCTGCTTCAACAGATGAAAAACCTTTCAGCACTTTGAGATCAGAAACCATTCTCTCAATAGTTGAATATTCTGGAGAAGATGTAATATCTCCTTTCATCTTATACTCATCAGAAGATTTATTTTTATAAATCTCTTGGAGAGAATGATTCATATGTTCCATCATCACTGTTTCTTTTGCATCTGGGGTTTTGCTTTTGATTGCTTTGATAGGATTTGCCATTTAATATACCTCCTTCATTATTAACCTAACAGCTTGAACATATCTCTTGTCTTGGTACCTGAAGTATCGAGAAGAGAAAGTTGCTTATTTACAGAACCGAGAGAATGAACTTCATAATCATTGTGAAGATCTGGTAACAGAACCTTGATACTTTCAGCATCATTATCAATTACGATAATGCCGATAAGGAAAAGTTCTTTACAAAGTTTAGCTGCAGCAGAACCCTTGAGCAGATCGATCTTGGTTTCACGTTTTATAATATCAACATCTGCTTTTGATATCACGAGTGAAACGTTTGGTATGACACCATTAGTATCACCATACTTACCCAGCTTATCTTTGAAGAATGCCTTAACAACAGAATCACCGTTTATGACTGCTTTAGCCGGAGCATCACCCTTGATATGTGCAAGCTCATATAGACGACGATACCATTTACGCTTAGGATCACGTGAATCGATAGCAGTCTGTTTCTTCTGTGGAATCTTGAAGAGAATATCCTTGAAGAACTTAAGTTCGCCAGCACGCCACTTGGCTTTACGCGTGATCTTATTCATTTCCTTTAAAGGATATTCAACAACCTCAGGAAGTGTTGAAGCATCAACAAGACGGTTGTGACACTTAACTCCGACAACATATTCAACACCCTGAACAATACGACCATCCTTACCTTCAACGTTCATGTCAACTGTCATCATCAAAGGCTTCATTGTATTGAGCTTCTGGATCTTTGTTTCATCCATGAGCTGTGGTGCTGAAACTCGTCCTTTGTTGATATCGGCATTTCTTGAGATATCAGCATTGTCTCTAAGTTTGTCGATCTCAAGCTGAATCTTTTCCATTTCCTTTTCATGTTTAGCAGCATCATTCTCAGCTTTCTTCTTCTCTCTGTCATCCTTAGCTTTTGCAGCATCATCTGTAGCTTTATTATACTTCTCTTCGAGAGCAGCATATTTCTGCTGAAGTCTATTTAACTCAGTTTCATTACGTTTATCAGCAACACGTTCTTTATTTTTGAGAGTCGCTTCACGAGATTCGATATCTCGTTTCTTCTTATCGAGACCAGCTTCCTTAGCTTTAAAATATTTCATTTCATTTGAGTCTTTTTTCGTTGTTGCTTCGGTGAAGAAATGATCAAACTCAGACAGAGGCTGGTAATCACACTGTTCGTTGATAACGCGAGCTTCACCATCATCTACAGAGATAAGAGAGAACTCAATGACCTTGTTCCCTTCCATTCTGTATCCAAGCTCAATACGATTGTGACAAGCATCAGCCTGGTATGATGTATCAACACACTCGAGATACTTGTTTGTATCACTCTTGAGATGAGCGAACTGCGTACCGTTAGCAGCACTCTTTGCTGTAATTACAGGATTTACAGATATAGCCATCTGTAAGAATGAAGCATATACCTGTTCGAGAAGAGATGTTGTTGCAGTTGCATAGTCGAGTGGAACACTTGAAGAAATAAATACTGGGAATTCAAATATATTTCCTTTCGCAGCATTTATTACAGATTTAGAACCTCTCAAACCCTTGCGAAATTTGGAAGTTGAACTATCGATGGTATTGATTCCATCTTTTATACCTTTAAAATCATCATCATTGATTCCTAAGGATTCTTTAAGATCATTTATAGCCATTATTTTACACCCCATTTATTCATTTTATCGATAAGATCTTTACGTTTTGTTGGAGAATCATTTCTTTCATCAGCAAGCAATTGCGGACGTAATACCGTATCGATTATACGTGTTTTATTAGCAAATGCAAATACAGCATTCGCAAAATCTGTTTTCGCAACATTGTCATATGTTGTAAATACTGATTCGATATTTGTTATAATATCCATGAATTTCTCAGCAAATTTTTTATTATCTTCACTGAGATCTTGTATTGATTTTATTTGGATATATTGATTTTCAACATCTTCCATTGCTTTAATAACAATGGTCGATGCATTATTTACCGTGTCAGATATCTCAGAAACTGTTTTATTCAACATTGATTCTTCAATCTGACCAACATAATCGTCAGATAAATATTCGTCTATTTGATATTTGCCTTCTTCAAATATCAATGCAATTTTATTATTTGTGGTCGCAGGATGTAAATCATCAGAACCTACCATCTCTCCGAAAGCACCAATACAATCTTTGTATTTGACAAAACTATCGGCAAATGATTGATATGTTTGAACAGTATACACAGGTTGTTTTACACGGGTCAAATATACAAATCCAGAACCAGTGTATGTAAGATGTCCTCCACCAGGTATTGCTGCATTAACTTTCATACATATCTGATTAGCATATCCGGCTAATATTTCATGTGCTTCATCATCTAATTCCTTTTTGACTTTATCCAATGCTTGTTTACGGATACCTTCCCACCATGCTTTCACTTTCTTGAAAACATTTATGATCAAACGTGGTATGAATAAGAATATGTATTTTATGATATTCTCATCACCGCGTTCTGGTATAATATCGGATTCCATCACGATACCGGCATTTTCACATTCTTTCTGAATTATGATATCTTTCATCGTAGCTTCCATATGAGCACGGACAATGTTTATATCATTATCCAATGATGCAATATCATATTCTGCGATACTCTGAAGAATCTCGTCTTGTAAACTTGTCATATGTCATCATCTCCTTTCAATCTTAATAATTTTAGAATTTCTTCTGGTATTTTATCCATATAAGTTATTTTAACTTCATATCTTGGAGTGATTGAATAAAACTTTCTTGCAACAAGTTCGGTTACTAAACAATCATCCATCATTATTCCAACATGTCCTCTTTTTTCATTTGGTTGAATCATATCCATTATTGTCTTTGAATAGTTATCAACATCACCAGTGTTTCCCCATGGTTTTAGTATACCCATCTCCGCAAGAATTGTTTGTGTACGGTTAAATGATTTTGGAGTTTTGCAATAAAAATCAACCTCAACTTTACAAGGATTAGATATAAACAAACCATGCAGCTTTGGAAGAACATGTTTATTGAAGAATCTTTGATGTCGAGCAGCACCAGGAACGTATACTCGATATCCTGATAATCGGGGACGATGTGAAGGTTCGGGTGTTTCCGGTATTTCAAATACAACGGTTTTCCATTTTGTTTTCTTATATAGATTTATTGTTGCGGCAACCAATCCAGCAACTTTTGTACCAGCGTCATTTAGTAATTTATTTATATTATCTTGATTATCGTTCACATCAAATACCCCCATTAGTTTGCATATATCCTATAATTGATAAGTGTTCTCCAATTCTTCTGGAGAGGAATACTATTGAAAGTATAGTATGTAATTAACTTTATTCTCTGAGCTTCATCTGTTGTCAATGAATCAAAATCAGATGATGCAAGATAGTGCAGGAATTTATCTGTTGAATAAATGAAGTCTTGTTTCTGATTATATAATGCTTCAACTTCAATATTATCGGTAGATACCAATTCGTTCTGATAATCAATAATCTTTTCATCAGTTAATGTGTCAACTGTTTCTGAAGACAGATTTTCTATTGTTGACATGAATGCATTTATATTTGAATTATTGAATGTTGTAATCGAAACTGTTTCATTCCCCACAACAAGATTATTTAAAGCGTCAGATATCTCTGATGCAAGACGCAGTATTTCTGGGAGAATTGTTGATTCGCGTTTGTTATCGAATATAAACGCAATAAGTTGTTTGATATCTGATTCATAGATGTTTTCAACAACAGAACGTGCACCGGGATCAACATCAAAAGCGACCAATCCAAGTTCGTTGATAGCAGGTGTTTCATTTGATCCAGCATGACTGAAATATGCAAAACAATCATCATCGGATAATGAAAGTTTGCATTCGATATAAGTTTCGATACGATTTGTTTTATTTGCAGTTGTTGAATTTGGGCCAAGATCCAATACTGTTACTGGATCAACATAATCCCATTTCTGATTTTCTTTGTACCATGAATGATAAATATGAGGTCTTTCATCAAATCGTTTGATATAATATGATTTGGAAAAACCTTCGTTATTGGTATTGACATTTGTATTCAATATTCCAAGATACTGTCCTGCAATATCTGAACTGAGTTTTTCATCATTTGTTTGTTGGAAAGGTATAGGGTTTCTGAGTGCCACGAATGAATAGTCTGTATTCTTTGTGGTTATACCATCTTCCGCACCACCTCTGTTTCCTACCATAAATCCTTGAATGAAATGATCTGCCGATATATCGCCATTCATAGGTGTATAACTATTAACCGGTTTTCCTATAGGAAGTGAACTCCTTGAATTAAGATCCGGAATTATTATTGTTGAATCCTTTCCCAATACTTCATATTTTGAAGTATCTGATGGATCATGCTTGGAATCCAGATATAGATTAAAGCATTTCATCAACAACCATTGATATCCGGAGATTGTAATTGTATTATCAGATTCTTCCCATAATGATATTTCACCAGTTTCCATATTCTCACGGAATACTTGAACATGACCTCTGAGACCATGTTTTTCGTGTTTTTCATTAAAAGATAAATGATCATTTATATTCATTATATCCATTATATTTCCTCCTTCATATATAATTAGAATCAAATCCTTGTGTTCCCGAATATGTTGTTCCAACCGTGTAATCTGCTACCCCGGAATATATACAACACAATTTCATATCATGAACCCAGTATTGATTTCCACCTTGTTGAATATCCGACATGTAGTGTATCTCCGTTATAACAAACATTGCTTGTGTTACTTGAGCATTGTTATTTGCTACACGATCAATTGATTCAACTGCTTTTGTGTCTCCTCCAGAAGGAACAGTTCTGAATGTTGGGTTTGTTACTAATTGTATTAATTCACCGGCTTTTGGTTTGTATGATGTATAACTCTGTGGTGAATACCACACGGGTGCAACAATCTCATTACATATCGATTTGACATCTTTTACAGTTGATGAATATGTGATATTGGATGGATTCCTTGAAGCTGGACGGTACAATCCTAAAGTGAATATCATATTCACAATACTTCTGTCAATATCTACGAAATCAGATATTGTGTCAGAAGGATCATTTATATTTGTACCTCTTCCAGGTTTTACAGTATATCCATCATAATTCGTACCACCAGATCCATTTGCACCATTAAGATCATTTACAAACATACCACCAGTTCCTGGGGTTGTTACAGGGTCAAGCAACATATTTCCGTTTGGTTCATACAATACTGCAAGTTTATCGTTGTCTGGTCTTGTGAGCAATCCATCACCGAGATTGAGATTTATTTATATTTCTTTACTCATTATATCAACCTCCCGCATATGATATCATATATGATGCGATAGAACCATTTGCTACAATATTAGAACCTTGAAGCTTTGTCATTACCGGGCCATCGTTATCTATTAAGAATTGATTATTACCAGAATACTTCTGATGTCTTGAAACGGTTGAATTGAATCCTAATGTTGTTAGTGATGTAGAGGCTGTCGAATTTGTAGGACCTAAAGCATTTCCGGGAGTATTCATTGTACCACCAGATGAAGAACCATTTGCTGCTTTAGTTGCCACGAGTTTTCCATCAATAATCGATAAACCATTATTTGCTTTAGATGATATTTTTAATGATAATTTATTTCCAGAAAACCCTATTGATTTATTATCCGGATTAACTCGTATTTCAATACTTGGCATAGCTATCAACCCTTTCTCAGTTTACGTTGTTTGCGGATATAGGTATTGTTGCAACAACTCCAGAATGTGAAGCAACCGCCGTTCCTGCGGAATTAACCGATAAAATTATATAATAATTCCAATTGTTGTGTATTGTATCTTTTACACGATACATATCTCCACAATACATTCTATCAACGGAACGAATTTGAATATCCGAACCATCAGTGTTTGAACATGTGTATATTCTATGAACTATAGATGAAGCAACGATTCTTCTTGCTACGGGTGCATATGAATATGGTGAATCTATACCTGAGGTCAATCCGTTGTCAGATCTATATCCATCAGGATACCCGGTTCCTGAAGAACCGGGTTGTCCTGGGTTTGCTTGAGCGTACAAACCATCATTTTCTATCGTAAGAGTATTTCCTGAACGAGGTGATACATTTACGGAGAGTTTATTATTTTCATCATACTTTAATGCATGACTTAAATCGAGTTGAAATGTGATATTAGTACTCATAAGATCAACTCCTTTAACCTATCAAAGGACCAAAACACAATCCTGGTCCAAGTGTAATAGTAAGCTCTTCGGTACCATCATATGGAACAACTCTTGTACCGTCAGAGAACTTGAGTTTATTTTCGGAAGAAGCTAAACGCAAACAACCATTATCATCAATTCTCAATTCACCATTATTGATTTTACCGTCTGGGGTTAATTGTACACCAAGTACATTATCTGAATATACTTTAAGACCTTTTGTACCAGTAGACATATCATCCATATTAGAAACCTTATTAGGCAATGATGCATTGTAATTGTTATTATCATTTACTCTAACACCAAGATTTCCTCCAGTACCAAATCTCAAACCACCGAATGTTGTTGGGTCATATATTGTATCACCTGCAGATGTATCTGCAATCTTAATAGACAATGAGTTTTCAACATCATTTGAACCCTTTGCGTTGGATGTCAAACCTTTTCGTTCATTAAATCTGAATCTAACACCTTTAATGAATTTATATTCGAAAACATCTAACACACTTCCTTCAATGTTTGTTGATTCAATATCAATTCCGAGTGATTCACGAAGATATTTTCTCCAAGCCTCTTCAATTGTCAATGATAAATATTCTTGTGTTTGTGACATCAAATAGAATGAAACGATATGTGCAACGTCTATTTGATTTACCAAACCATTTCTGTCAACATCCGCATTCATCCAATCTTCCGCAGACATGACATGTTCTCCACAATAATAATATTCTAAGGATACTGCGGTTGTATTTGGATCTTTAACACCTTTCATTCTGCGTAACCATCTATTTCCGTTAGAATCTTCTGCATAATCATTATTATCGTAATATATCGTATTTGCAGCCGGAACGACAGGTGTTGTCAATTCCGCATTAGAATAATATTCATTATGAGATTGATTTGAATAAATGATAACAGGTGTTGTTGTAGGTATTGATTCAAGCATAAATGTTGCTTCACGATTGTCAACCACTCCATTATGATCAAGATCAGGAACACGCAAATCATTTGTTCCATTGGACAATTGATATATCATACCTTTTACAACATAACGATCCGGAACCTCATCTGGAATTACCAAAACATGACATTGTCTTCTTAATATATCAACATCCAAACCAGCATCAACAAGTTCTTGATACTGTGAAATATCACCCGAATTCATTCCGTTCTTTATATCATCATAAACATCTTCAGATGAATAATATTTGATATATGTATCATAATATATTTCGCCAACACCATTTGGAAGATAAATGTATAATTTACCACCCGCACAATATACATAGTCTGTTGAAAATGGGGATGGATCCAAACGGATATCATTTATAAATTCGGAAAGAGTGTTCCATGTTTTCGATGTATACATATTTGATATTGGAATCATTCTAATGATATCTTCTTCCAATAGATCGTTTTCTATCGCAATTGAACATGATGGTTTTAAAGCGTCTTTATTGAATACACGTGGTTGAATTGTAAGAACATTGTCTTCACGTTCAGTCAACTTTCCTTCCAATAAATAAACCGTATTTACTTTGACATTGTTTTTTACACCAAGACCATTACTGTTTCTACCTGTATTAACACTGATTGGAGAATGGTTTGGATCACTTATGCTATTAGGTATAAACTTCAATCCACCATCTCGCCATGTTGGAGTGGTATCTGACTCTGTCATTTCTGACGGAATATATACTTCACCTTCGGCAATATTTATACCGAGACGATTATCGCCAGTATTACCCAAACCTTTATCAGGATCTATACGAACATTTACTTTTCCTTCATCGTAATAATGGGCTTTTGAGGAAGGTTCAGGATTATCCAATTCTTCTTGAGAACCTATATCAAGAAAATCTCCAACATTAACAGACAATCCACCAGAATGTTTCAATGATTCTTTAGGCGTTGTATCATCTCCATAACCAAACCATTCATCTGTCAAATCGTCATTATCAGTATTGACACGGAGACCTGATATGTTTCTTGCATTCTGATAAGTTGGAGTTTCTTCATAATCATCACCCCACATAACCTTTTCAAGATTTATTCCAATCATGTTCCATTTCTGATTTCCAAGATCATGGATATCACCCATCGGAGATGTTGGATTCCAGTTCATTATAGGATGCAATAGAGAATGCTGTGTGAATTCATAACCTGGAATAACACACATTGAAAAGTTTGGCAGAATGAATAAAGAGTTGTTTTCAAATTGAAAATCGGTTTCTGTCAAAAGGTTATTACTCTTGCCGGTAGGATATACGGTAAACAACGATTTCGGATTTGTTCTTTTATCATCTCGATATGGAAGATAATGTTTATCTACTGCATTTAAGCCGGATATATTTGAACCCGGATGGGCATATATCGATGTACCATCATTCATTCGCATTGTTGCTTCTAATGTATCAATTCCAATAGCAGTATCTTTGGGTCTTCCATATGATGTATTCGTGTTAATCAATTTTAAACCGCGTGAAACATTTGGCTTTTGTGGTTTAAAATCTACAATACACGGAGTATTAGTATCGATGTTAGCAGCTTGGATAACTCGTCCCAATGCAGGTTGTCTACATGTTAAAGCATCAACCATTCCGGCATATAACATATCAACATGATTCGGATCATCGTTATTGATATATTGATCGAACGAGAAATTACAAAGAACCAAATCTCCAATTTTCATGTTTTGTGTGGTGTGTAATGCTTGTGGAGTTGATCCTGATGTTGCATCTAACGATATAGGTGTACCGTTTATTTGAATCTGAATCAATGGTAATGTTGAATATGTTGTATCATATGGATCATTTGACCAATATACAAGTTCATTTTGAGAATGCATTTCTGTACCGGTTCCTGTCAATTCCCCATAAACACCATCGAAGAATAATACATTTGGAACAACCTTTTCTTTATCGAGATACAATCCTGAGTTTTGTAAATCTTCCGGTGCATATCCTTCTTTGCTGATAATATTATTTCTTATTTTCAAAGCATCTTCACCAGACCAGATATTCAAACCTAAACCACCCTGACCAAGATTCATGTATTCATTATTATATATCAGAGATCTATCAGTATAACCAATAACTCTGATTTGAAGGTGTTCCTCTTTCAGAGTCTCGGTAGTATTATCCCAATAGATATATCCGATATATGACATATAATCTTCGGTTGCAGCATTACCTTTCTCACAATAGAATGGCGTATCAGCATATGATTTATCATTCGTGCCGATTATTTCATGTATCTGTGTTAAATACTCTTTTAAGATAATTCGTTTTGTACCGAATATATCACCGATATATTCAATAACCCATTTCTTTATATCATCAAAAGAAATATTATCAACATTATCGAGCCCAACATCCCCAGCATCTAAAACAACAACACCGGTTCTGCCATTAACACTATTAACAACTCTCGACAATTTGTTATTAATCATATTCTTAATCATTGCAAGGGTTTTGTCTAAAGGTGCTCCAGATGTTGAATCTTCAATTGAATTTGTTGATGTTTTTGGATTGATATCCTGAAGAACAACTTCATTCCCAATTAGTTCTTCGCGTTTGAGTTGTACTTTATCTTGAGCCATAATATCTCCTCCTTATAAAATATTTGATCGAAAACGCTGTGGACTTTTTCGTAACATACGTTCGATGTAATCCCGTTGTTCGAACATTACCGTGGGGTTTCTGACAGTATGAAATACCATAATAAAATAGAAAGAGAGGCTGATAGATATGAGTGAAATCATGTTGCAAAACTATTCGGATGATTCTAAAATAAAACAATATATCCAGGATATTATGGCTCCGAGAGTTTTCAAAAATATACCTTTAAATGTTTTGAATACTGGTAGTTTGTCACTAATGACAGAATATATGTCTCAAGGTATGGAGCAATTGGCATTCACTTCATCATTCTATTTCAACGAATCATTTATAACTAAGGCAATACTTGCAAGTTCTATATATGCAGAAGCTGCAATATTCAATATTGGTTATTCATATGCAATACCATCATCATCTAATTTCTTATTGGAATTAAGAATTGAAGATATTTATAATAATGCGGTATTGAATGCTGATACTGGTTTGTATGAATTCATATTAGACAAAGATACAAAGTTTAATCTTTCAAATGGTTCGGTATATTCTTTGGATTATGACATATTGATTCAATATAAGAATGTCGAAACAACAACCTTATCAAGCAGCGTACAGGCATGGAATGTGCAATACACGAATAAAGACCAAATGAATTCTGTTGCAAAAAATAAAGATACATATATAGTGTATCGTGTAACAGATACATGGTTATGTTTATTCGTTCAAGCGTCTGAATACGAAAGACAAACACATATTGTTGTGAATAACATGGCAAATGGAATCCCAAACCAAGACACAGTCATTAGTTGTTTAAACCATATATGCGGATTTGATATCAAGTATATTGATGGAAATGGTAATGAACAATGGATTCCACATGATCACATTCTTCCAATAAATGATTCTGTTAAAGATACTGATCCATATGTAAACTACATTATGGACAATCCACAAACAATACGTTTCATGTGGCAATTGAGTGGTTCAAAATATTTTGTTCCAAAAGTTAATTCTTCATACGAAATCACAATTTATACATGTCATGGCGAAGCCGCGAATTTCACATCATTCAATAATAAAGAACAACCAAAAGTAATCACCGCATCAAACCGTTTCTCTAACAATGGAAATGTTATGAAAGCAGCATTTGTTGTATCTGGAAGCATGGGTGGAACAAATATTGGAACGATAGAAACTGTCCGTAGAGAAACCATTGAAGCTTACAATACCGCGAATCAATTAGCAACAGATCATGATCTGGATGAATGGTTTAAAACATTCTATTTCAAAAACGTGTTATACCCATTCTTCTATAAACGTAGAGATGATCCGTGGGGTAGAATTTGGAGTGGTTATATAGCTTTAAAAGATGATGATGATTATGTTTATAGAACAAACACTCTTCATGGAAAAATAAACTATGATATCTTATATGCAAATAATGATAATACTGTATCGGCAAATGAAATCATAATACCTCCGGGATGGTTATGGGTTTATGGAGAAAACAAACACACTGTTGTTCCATACTGTGCACATGGAAAAAGTATCATTGAAAAGGCGAATACTTCTGCGGATATAAATGAGAAATTTATATTTGCAAATCCATTCGGTGTCCGTATCCAGAAAGATCCTTTTGCTATAGGATATTTCAATCCATGGATAAATGAATATGTGACATGTTCTATGATTCCTAAAACGGAAACGAATAAATCCTCAGATGATAATAATGAAGACTTATCAACCGTATATCATGCAACACCAATTGTCATGAATATTGTAAGAACATATAAAGAAGATTACTATAAACTCACAACATATATTTCACCGACAATACCAGAATGGACTGATGGTTCTCCATTAGTAACCAATGTTCAACAGAATGCAATATCACCAATATTCCCATCCGGTATGTGGAGATATTTCAAAGAACCGTTGGATGATCTCACATCAGATATTCCAATGCTTCCACTCAATAATTATAATTGTGAGAATTTGTTATTTGATCCGGATAAAACATATTTCTGTGTTAAATCCAAAACACGTGCAGATGATGGAACATGGACATTGAATGGTGTGTTCTGGATACAAGATCAAAGCACATCCGATGAAGAACAGGTACAACTTCCAATTACGGTTGTTTCTGGAGTTGATTGTAGATATTATGGAGATAATGAAGTATGGGGTTCACCTGGAATATGGGAACCTGTATTTGTTACTGGTATTACAACAATCGATTTGTATTCTCACAGAGACACCTCAATACCTTTCAATTCTCATATAACATTCAATCGTATAAATTCACAGAATTATTATGAAATGAGATTGGATGATTCTGCTGTAATTGGACAAATCCAAACAATTCGTGTTCAGAAAGCCGTCAAATCATCATTGTCCAAATATGGTGAAGATATATTATATCAGATCGGTGATAGTATGGCTTCAAGTATATTCATAAACATACAATTCACAGGTGAAGATAATTATACTCAATATGAGATAAAGAATGCAGCATCAGTTTATATCCCATGGGATAATGATGATATAACACCACAAACCGATGAAAATGGAAATACATATTATGAATTCGATTTCAATAATATGGGTGCAAATGCAATTATATTATTTGCCGATATGAAACCACAACCATCACAAGGTGCTATCGACTATTATAGAATCAGATTCTCAACAATTCCAAATGGAACCGCTTTATTCCATATTGAGAATGAATTCTTAAATGTATCTGCAAATAATATGCGTGTAGTGTTACATGCCATGATGAATAACGCAGAAACAGGTAGAATAGAAATGCGACCAGTATCGAGAGAAGATGATGGTTCAATTAAATTCGAAACTGAGATGTATCCTTTGAATGAATTGGTCGATATCGATAATAGAATAAATATAGCATCATTGAAAACCGGTGGTGGTGGTTGGACACCAACAACTAACGGTGCGGCTGTTTCAATATCCGCAACAGATCCAGAACTAAAAATATCAATACTTATCAGATCGAATATTAAAAATCGACCATCGGATATAAGTGGGGATGATGGAGAATACAAAGGATTTAGATTAGTTGATCAATATTCTTTGGATAATGTTTCTTTAGTACAAGAAATGAAAGAGATGAGATCGGTTGTTGATTTCGGAGAATCTTCTGTTCCATCTGATGAAGAAGTTGAATTATATGAAGCGATGAAAGATTATGATAAATATAATCCTAAATCAGATGAAGATTTAATTCAATATGGTAACATGTATAATATATTAACATATACACATCAACTTGCAACTGGATATGTTCCAACAACACCATATATCCAAATACAAACATTGTCTAACACGGCAAAAACAACAATTGAAGAATTCATTGCTCAATACGAAGAGATATTAACATCCGACGAAAAGATGTCTTTGGATAATATTCTTAAAGTAACATCTGCGTTAAATCAAATAGTAGATACAATATTTGAGTATACTGTACCAACATATGATGATCCAAAAGTTAAACAAGGATACTATTACGATGGTAAATTCTATTTAGATAAGATGCATACAACATTGATCGTAGGTGAGTCGGGTTACTTCTACATGGATAAAACCGAAGATATGTCGGATAATAATCCACAATCCTGGGTAGCATACAAATTTAACGTTGATACAAATACATATTCCGAGCTTGAAAATTTCATATGCTGGGATTTATTGGATCAAGTATTGCACACATATGATGAATGCGTTGATGTACTATTCTCAAAGACAAATGTAAATGGTGGATTGGAAATTCAACTCATGCCGTTTACAGAATATTCATTGATGAATTCAACACGTTTCAAAGATTTTGTTGCATCATTTACCCAAGTTCATAAAGCTATAGAACCGGTAATAATGGAACGTTTGGATGGTAATAACTATCTTGATTGTAAACTTATTGCAACATATGGAAAACCACATTCATATTGTGCGGATGTGGATGTTAATAAAGAGGGTGAAGCATATTTCTGGCCCGATTTAAGTGTTCAAATAGAATTTGATGTTACACTCTTTAATCAAGCATTGGCAACAAACACATTGAATGAATTACGCATTATCGTCAAATCATATTTCAATAGATTAACAAAAATTCATACACCAGAAGATTTGGTTAGTATGAATAATAACGTTTACATATCTCATCTGATTCAGCAAATGGAATCACATGATAATGTTGCACATATGAAATTCAAAGGTTGGTATACTAATGACAAGAAACCGAATGGATATTATATGGATGCAAATGTTCAAGCTATTGTCCAGAAATGGAGAAGGCTTGATGATTTTCCAAAGTATCGTGATTCATCTGGTAGACTGGTATCTGAATTAGAACATTTTGTTCCAGAAATGTTTGTAATGAATGATTCTGATATCGTAATAAATATAGTAAAATAAAAAGAAGTTATATGGGGGCATTCGCCCCCATATAATCATTCCATCATCATTAAGCTCACAGCATTTGTTACTGTACAATCTCCAGAAGATAGTTGAGTGATTCTCAACATTGGTTCTGGAGTTGAATTTCCATGTTCTATATTATATCTTTGAATTGTGAATGTTGATGCTGTTAGTCCAAACTTGTATAATCCTCCCGTCTGAGATGGTGTTGGTTCATCATAATCTTTTTCATATTTTTCAATATTTAATGTAGATGATGTCATTCCCAACTTATAGAATCCACCAGTCTGAGATGGAGAAGTATCTGTACTTTCAGTACCATATCTTTGAATTGTATATGTTGATGGAGTTAATTCTAATTTGTAGAATCCACCCGTTTGTGTTGGAGAAATATCATATTCTTCAGATGTAAAATCAACAACTGTTGCAGGGATTGAAGATATTTCACCAATATGAATACATGGTTCATTGTAATATGGAGGTCGGAAATCTCCGGTTACATATACACCTCTGACAGCAACAATTTCATTTCTATTATGAACATTATATGGAATATGTTTATATACTTCATTCGTTCTGAATACATTCATTATCAATCACTCCCATCAGAGTGGTATTAATCTCGAAAGATCGTTTGTAATATTCCATTTCAGTTTTTTATCCAAAGACCAACGTGTTGGAGCATTGTAAGAATTCAATGTCTTTGTTGTTCCTTTAATATACATTGGTAATCCCATCTCAATAGGGAACCAGAATATTCTACCACAAAGTGGATTTGAATTGTTATCATACTGAGATCCACATACACGTATCAAACCATCTTTGAATGGTAATGTTATGGATGTTACTGAATCATCACTTCGCCGATCGGTTGGATAATAATATTCATAAGGGTAATACATTGTATACTGATCATTTCCATCAAGAATTAATCCCAGATCAAGAACAGTAGATTGTCTTCCTCGTGTACCTGTTGTTGTAAGAATGTATTGTTTATCGCTATTTATCTTGTTTATTGTTGGCCATATGTTTTTTTCACATGTTTCACTTTGATTTGTAGACCAATTGAATACTGGTCTGTATGTATCATCTTTCAACATGATCATCTGAGAATCCGGCATAGCTACAATCATACATTCTTCACATGATGCTGTTTGCATATCTCGATATATTACGTCAGAATTCATGAACCATAAATCCCATTCTTTTTTCTCAAGTGTATTGGATGAGATATTGTAGTAATAGGTATATTTGATATCAGTATTGATATTTCTTATACGAATATAAACGTTGTTATTATAACCCAACAAACCGAGAATTTCATATGATATACCATCATCAATTGTAATTGTATCTTCTATCTCCTGTGAAGACATGTTGAATACTCTGAATATGTAACTTGTACCTGATGAGGCTGCTGTATCCTGATAAACAACATAGTTCGTACGTTCTATAGCACGAGCATGTTTAGCATCGGAAACCAAATGGATTTCAGCACCATTTGTACCGTATATATCAACCCATGCAAATTCTGTCTCAAGACGTTTCTTTGCAACTACGAGAAATCCAAGATCAGACCACGAATATAGATTATATGCATATCTATCATCAGCAGGTTGATTTGTCCAAGTTATGGTCAATTCTTCTTTGGTTGGTGTTGTTGATTCATCAACAAGTGTCCATACACCAAATGTATTTGCAGCATATAGTTCACCAGCGTTAACCAGACTTCCAGGTGTTCCATTTGGCACATCTGTATGTGATCCGGTTCCAAATATTACTATTTTATCACCGGTTCGAGTATTCCATCTACGATATTTACAACCAGGATATTTATCTTCAAATAATAGATTGTATGTAGTCCACTGATCATTCTGATCAACGAAATGAACCATGTATGGTGATGCCATAAAATAACCCATGGTATTATTCAACAATGGCTTGGAACCACATGTGTTATCTTCATCGCCAACTCCATTATTGAAATATGTATGTGATTTGATAAATGGAATTCTTGGAATAACACCAGTTGAATCAGTTGTCATTTCATATGGATCAACAGTAGGTTGTAATTCATGATAATGTTTGTCTGTTCTACTAATGACAGGATTTAATTTAGCAACAGTTCCAGATATGATTATATAGTAACGCTTCTGCTGTAATGCCAATGGTACTGAACCGATATTGGTTATTTCAACATATGTTGATGGATCCCAGAATTCATCTGTAGCAGCAATGACCATATTTGAATTATCAAATGCTGTTATTTTTGGAATTGGTGTACCGTATTGATCATGAGGGTATTTATTTACAAATACACTTACATCTCTAACAACATTATTTATTTCGACTTTAAATTTGATATATACATATTGCCAACTGTCATCATATACCGTATCAGCTTCATTTTTAAATGGTATTTGAATATCCCATTCTTTTGATATATAATTATAATGTCTGAGCTGAGTTATGCTGAAATTTGTGCACGGTAATTCACCAACTGGGTATTTCCATCTATAAGCTGGAATACCACCTCCACCGCCTCTATATTCATTGTGAGAATATCCAAAAATCTTATCAAGATAATATAATTCCGGATTGGAAGTTTCTGTTCCTGTATATGTGCTATAGTTAACGAATGCTCGGGTAAAACACAAATCAGGATATGCCCAATACGATTCCATTTCTTCAGGAGTTGACATCAATTCTTGGAATGTAATATTATAATAATTAACTTGGTGAATGGAATCTTCCCAGCTGTTTTCCCATCTTGAATCTTGCTCAACCGATATTCCGGTTATATAGTATATGGAATCTTCCCAGAATTTCTGATTGGAAGATGAAGGGCCGGCTTCATAATGAACTTCTCTATCATCACCAGAAACAACAGTGGTTGTTGTTTTTGTTTGCCATGACCATGAATTCATTTCTGAAGAATCTCCAGCTTTATCACCATTTCTTTTATACAGAATACCACGAGACATCATTGACCAAAATACATCTTTCCAACCCCAATATGGGATTGCAACTTTTGGATCTATAAGAACATATAATCCATCAATATACATCTGTGGAATATTCGTTACAGATACAGAACCTGTCCAGAATACTGTGACATATAATCTGGTATTTGGTCTTTTGACTATGCATGTTTGAGTTCCAAGTTCATCATATATCAAAGCATGCGTTCTTAATGCTGTTTGAGAATGACCTACACCTATTTCCCATATCTCATATTCACCATTACTTCCGGCTGTATAATCCCAATACTGTTGAGATATCTTCATTGTGCATGACCATATTTGATTTGTAGAGTCATACTCTCTGGGATAATCTGTGAAATATTGTGTATATCCTGAACCTTGTCCAAGATTTGAAATGTATGTTGTTAATGAAGCTGAAGCTGGATCTGGTGCAGTAGAACCACTACCCAACCATATCTTCATAGCATCAGTTCTACTTTCACCATTTACAAATGAATCCACCATTCCGTAGTTGGTCATTAAATTAACACCAATCTTTGTGTCAATAACATTACCATCCATATCAACACTTTCACACAAATACAAACTTTCATGTTTCATGTTTGGATTATTCTTCATGAATCGTTTGAGTATATCCGGTAATGTTTTATTATTTTCATTCATTACAATCTCTCCTTTCATATTATATTAACTCCATCCTGTAATTACACCTGTGAGATCAGTTGTTGCAAGTGGAGTTCCTGGTGGTTTACCTGAAGCAGAACCTGAACCATCTCCCCATGCAGGAGCATTGGTATATCCTAACAACCACGATTTTCCGGTTGTATTCTTAGTATTTATCATGGCATTGATCGTATCTGTTTTGCCGGTTAATTTAATTGGTAAGAAATTCATTAATGGTATCTTCTTTGTAAAACCATAAATGGCATTCTCTCCATATAAACAGAAATTACCAAAAGCCTCTTCGATGTAATCTTTATAAACGAGATTTCCATTCTTCAGATATTGACCGAAATCGAATATGTTATTCTCACATCCTTCTCCAGTATATCCTCGCATGATTGTTAATGCAATAGCATATGATTCAACATTGAGAAGATTTGTATATTTATTAACATATCTCAAATCAAATATTATTCTATTATTGAAATATCTTTGAGTATGGATTTTAAAGTCACCCATGTTGAATGGGTTTGTTGGGTCTGATAGTTTGATACAATGTGCCAATTGAATATCGTTTTCTCCATATTGGTCATATCTATATACTATGAATGCTTCATTTATACATGTATACTTAACATAATTCAGATCAGAACCATACATTCCAGAATATGTGAATGTATCAAGATTTCTGATAGATGGAGTTGATAAGTCACAAACATATCCAAACGTAGATCCGTCAGTCATCCACAAATATTGTGTATGTCCGAATAAGTGTGGAATACTTGTGACTCCCGATGGAAATGGTATTGGAATTCCTTCCTGCTGACTTGTTGAATAATCGTAAATATAAACATTCGGATCGGAAGATCCTGCGTTTATATATGCTATTTTGTTAGTACCCCAGATACAACAAGCACTCTTCCAAGTATGAACAGACACGGAATATGGATTCTGTCTCATATCAAGAATTACGGTTTCTTCAGTATTCGTTGATTGGATACATATAATACCAGTTCCACTCTCGGTACGATGTGTTTGTGTTAATGAATTAACATTTCCTGTGAATGGTAATGTTACATTCTGTGGAGAAACAGTTCCAGATGTTGCTTGTGACATATCTGTACTTATAATCGTATTATTTGTAGATGGGAAAGTTATCAACCATTTACCATATGTCATATTCTCGTCATTATCAGAACCAACGGTGAATGTTTGTCTACCCTGTAAATCGGGAACATACACAGTACTTCCACGTTTATACCATCCATATGTGTAATTATCACATATTGGCTTTATTGATGTAAGTGCAGTATATTCAAGATAATTTGCATAACCGTTGGATTGTGTTCCCTTTTCGAGTAATTCAAACGTTCCAGATTCACGTGTGAAAGTTAATCCAGCATCATTGTTATTGGTTATCCAATAACGTGCACTCTGACAAGCTTGAGGAATATTATCATAATCTCTGATCCATACCCAACCATCGTCAGGATCTTGGTTATTAGCGTTGCTTGTAGTTGCCCAGTATTTATTCGTTGCATAAACTGTTGTAGCACCACTTGTTATTTTTGTAATCTTATCATCTGGACGAATATTTTGATATAAGTATCCTTCCATTATTTGATTATTATTGGAATAATAGATTGGTAATGAACAATTCGTATCCATTGATGATTCACAGTACCATCTGTCATTCGGATTATATACATCTATCTTACATGTCCAATCATTCGCATTTGGATCGAACAGATAAGCTTCAGCATCAAAGAAATGTGTCATTTGTGGATATTGATCTTTTGAATATCCTGAACCTGGATTCTTTCCAAACTTATCTGAGAATCCAGATGGTTTAGTTGGATCAAAAGATAATAAGCCATTGCAAGTAACATTTTCTGCAGTTGTTAAGAACTGTGGTTCTATAATCTTTAATCCATCATCTGATAAAATATATCCATCAAAATATCCACCCCCGAATACTTTCGTTGATGTGTTGTATGAATCTGAATTTGAGTTTGTTAAGATTATTTGAGGTGCTATTGTTGAATTTGTATATGCATTATTTTGAGTTGTATCTTGAGTACGTGTAACTCCACCATTCGTAACATCTATAACGCGATTATCACGTTTATAAATATTTACATGAGAATTCCATCCCATTCTATCATACAGAATATCATTTCTTGTTATGATAGTAAATCTATTATGTGACCATCCATCCATTATAATGCTTTCATAGAATGATAAACACATATACACGGTGATGTATAATTTTTCACCAGATTTCTTTGTTATTGTAGCCGGACTTCCTTGAATATCATATATTCTTGAATGTGTCCAGAGTATGTTGTTGTGTTTAATACCATACTCAGATAAATCATAATCACCCGGATAGTTGGTTATGTTATAATCGTAATATGCAACCATGAATCTTGATATGAGAGTGATAAATCCTTCACCATCATTTGCTCCTTTTGCATAATACATAGGATAATTAAATGCTTTAGATGTATCGGAATTGGTGGCTGCAAGGCCACCAAAAGCGATATTCTCTAAGTCGGTGTCTGATGTAGTATATGGAGTATCTCCAACACCTGTACCAACATAGAGTCTAACAGTATTGTCTCGAGTATCTCGTGCATTGAAAGCAACACCATTAGCATATATTTCATAAAAACCATTCAATGTCATTAGGTTCATGCCGTATTTCTCATCTGTTATATTACCATCTTTATCGACAGATGTGAATACATAAACATTCGATATTCCAGAATGTTTCTTTGAGAAATTATCCATGAACTGTTTTGCACGTTCATACGTTTTATCAATCACCATTATCTCCCTCACTTTCTTCTGTATTTTCTTCTTCATCGTCGGAAGGTTCTATCTTTGAATAAGATATTCCAAGAATCTTGTTGTACTGGTTCTTATTAACCAATACTTTCTTGATATGGTTTTCAACATCTATCTCCAACATTGGGAATTCCAATACACCTTCATGAATTGTTAAATCATCATCTGTAAATGTGACAAATCTATCATCATACTCATACTGACTATCAACAACTTCAGAATTTGTTTTATTCATTACTGCAACAAATTGGTTGTATTTAAATCCCATATTATATTTTGCATTTCCAACGTAGTTAGTTGTGAATAGTTTGATTTGTGGAATGAAACAATATCCTTTGAATGCACACATTCCAATCCAACCGTTTGGTGTCATATTATCTATGGAGAATGGCAATCCCAATGATCTGAAAGTCTCTGTTGTTAAATCGTAAATGTATAATGTTGGAGTATTTACAGTTGTTATGTATAATACATTATCACCACACACTATACGTTTTGGATTAATATCTGTGAATGGGGTAGGTACAGATTTTTCAATCGTCATAGTTTCTTCATCTAATATGTGAAGTCTATTGCGTTGAACAACATAGAACTTTCCGTTCTTATAACAACCAGAATTAGGATAAGAACCTTCCCAAGTTATTCCATATTCATTATACATATCAACCCATGTATTATTTTCTATATCAACAACATATGCTGAATTAGAATTTCCATCATACAATGATAAAATGTATTTATCACCAACAACCATATCTCTACGAGATGTTTGTTGGATATTATTTGTTGACATCATATATGTGAACGTATTAGTTATTATATCAAAACAAGCTAAACCATATCTCATCATAATAGCCAATGTTTTATTATTCAGCCATTCCATTTTACCATATGCATTTATGTAATATTTATAATCATCCGTACCCATGTAAGATATAACTGTTGGATCGGACGAATTTGGAGTTTTGTATAATTTGATTCTATTTGAATTATTGGAATTATATGCTGTAATGTATATGAAATCATCAGTAACTTTTATATCTCCAATATATGCGTCACCTAATTGATTCTTTGGAATGTCTTTGATGATTGTTGAAGTATTACTTACAAGATTCAATTTTGCAAATCGAACAATTGAATTATTGCACAGAGTTGCTGAATATATACATCTATTGTGTTCGCATACAACAGCGGAGTTAATTGTTTCAATAGCTTCATTTGTATTTATAAATGAACCAATATAATTTTTGAATCTATACGGGATACGTTTAGATGTTCCAACTCGTAATAAACTCAATGGTCTTGGTTCTTGTGGTTTTGGTCCTGGTTTTGGAGTGCTTGAATTTACATTTCCTTGAGTAAAACCTTGTACTGAATATATTCGTGTTGGTATTGATGGGACATCATGAATATTATATTCCATGTCGAAATTAACATATGCGTTCTCTGCAATACCAGTACGTGTTGCAGTTACATTAAAATCAACAGCTTCTGAATCAACATCCGAATCCAATGTAAATTTAGATAACATGAATTCTGTTTTGTATCTAAACTTAACACTCTGACGTGGTGGTAATACTCGGAAATTCATAACATTCGATGTATCATATGTATCTAACACATATACCTCATATTCTAATCCGAGCCCAGTATCATTTGTGATATTATTTACTCCATATTCTTCAAAATCTTCAACTGTTATTGTATCATTTAAATATACCCAAGTCTCATTTTCTTCATCATAATACTTATAACCTTCTTCATCATGTGTAAGTATTTTCAAAGTTGATGCTTGAATTACTTCAATGATTATTCCAGTTAATGGTAATTCAAATAATCTATCGGATTCACCAGTAACAAGAGCTGTTTCTGTTAAGTAATAATTTGAGTCTAATAAATATCCATCTGGTTTGAATGATGTATCTGTTAATACATATCCAGAACCACCACTACCGCCTTTATCATTATCATTTGAACTGTCGGGGTATGTACCTGAACCACCATACCATCCACCACCTCCAGCTCCACCATATCCAGAGCTTCGGTAATAACCATTACCACCATATCCAAATCCACCAGATATATCTTCTCTATCACCACTACCAGCACTCATTTGAGTTCCAGCACCGTAGTTTGTACCAGAACCTGTTGAAGATGCAACACCTTCTTCGCCACCACCAGCTCCACCGTAGTCTGAAGCAGAACCAGAACCACCAGCACCTCCAGCAACTATCAATCTCGCAAGTAAAGAATCGGAACCAATCCTGAGATCTGTTCCTCCTCCACCAGATTCACCACCAGCACGAGCATCTCCCAATGATGAAGGAGAACCACCACCATTGAATGATAATGTCGGATGTGTTGCTTGAACATAAGCTGCAGATTGATATGATGCCGCATATAATCCACTACCACCTACATATGCATATGCAGTTTCTGTGTTTATATTATTTAGAATACCTTCAGCATATCCACCTAATGCAGCTAAACTTTGACGTGTTCTGTGAGAGCCACATCCTCCGGCACATTTGATTTTATATTGTCCAGAATATAGTGGGAAAGATGTTCCAACACCAATACATTCACAAATTATTCTATCACCCGAGCTATATGTTACTACAGGTTCACATATGATAATGCATGATGATTCTGCACTTCCTGCAGTCATTAATGTATTTGAAAATTCAATATCATCTCTCGGAGGAATATTTATCATGTAATTTGGTGGTGTATATGATGAGTCCGTTAATATATAACCAGAACCACCTCCACCATTACCTGATGAATATGTTTCACTTTGATTTGGTACTTGTGGTGAGTAACCGCCATACCAACCACCACCAGCTCCACCAATACCATATCCTCCATCTGTAGAATATGAATTATTGAGATTTTTATCAGATGCATTCTGACCAATACCAAAAGAATATCCTGAAGATTGATCTGGATATGCATTCAGATTACTAAGATTATTTTTCAGAGATGGATATCCACCGTTTATTCCACCACCATATCCAGTGAAATCAGAATAACCGGTATCTCGGATTTGGCTACTACCACCACCTCCACCAGCAACCATTATTCTTGATAATAATCCAACTGGTATGATTTCATATTCGTTGTATACTGTTCTTTCAACAACATTTCCAACTGTGAATTCATTACCATCATTCTTTGTATATATCTGATTATTTATAATATCATATAATCCATTCGGTGCGTTTGTTGCATATTCTGTAATAGATATAGATGTCAAATCAGATGGTGTGATTGTTGAGTTATCCGATTTACATACCATTATTCTGATATATGAAACACCTGTACCAATATCCACAGTCTCGCCAGAATCTTTCCAACCTTTCTCAGATAACTTCTGATAATTTGAATCGAAAGTAAATATGTCAGATTTCAAAGTTGTTTCTCCATTTGGGATAATTTTGACATATCTAAGACCTTCCGAGATTGGAATATATCCAACATTTCTAATACGTGTATTTATAGATACTTCTTGACCAGATGAACTTATACCGCCCTGTTCAAATTCCAATGATGATGTATCCACATTAATACCATCATTCTTAAATGGTACTAAATAACGAACAACATTCCCATCAGTTGTCATTTTAAATGAACATATT
>JAFYOM010000177.1 GCA_017560165.1 Parabacteroides sp. | reverse complement strand
GAGAATACTATCAAGAAAGACCGGAGGTAACGGTAGAAAAATGGGATTTGGAATTTCGAAATGATACGGTTTTTGTGGCTTGTGAATACAGAACGCCGGATGAAGTGGTTGGAATTATTATTTATAATGATTTATGGCGTTCATATACAGGAAATATATTTACTGATGAAGATCATTTATCTTCAACGTCATTGGCTAGTGCGAGGGATGCAATGCCTTATTTGATTGAGGATTATTTTATAGAACAATTGGATGGAGATTTGTATAGGGCATCAATAACTTTTCCATGGACAGATGTTCCAATAGCGTGGATTGCGACGAAAGAGGCTGAAATTCGTGCACGTTTTATTATGAAGGGCGGAACTTTCTATCCTCATACGGGGGATGTGAATATAAAAGGTGATGCTGCAATGCGCAGATCATTTTCATTGGATTGGTCAATAGGTGCTAAGCCTGATTTTTCTGTTCCGGATAGAGTGGTAGAATAGATGAATTAAAATTTTGTGTATGAGAAAAGTTATATTTGTATTAGGACTGTTGTTTTACAGTTCTGTGATAGTTTGTGCTCAGAAGTATGCAATAATAAAAGGTGCTGTTGAGGATCAATGGCTTAGTCAAGTGAATTTATTTAAAACAATAGATGGTCGGTTGGAGGTTTATGCAACTTCTAATGTGGCTTCTGATGGGAGTTTTGGTTTTTTGATAAAACCTGAAGAATCAGGCTTTTATTCTTTGGGACAGGACGATCGAATGAATTTTCCTGTATATATAGAAGAAGGTGATGAAGTGAATATTGTGTTGCGAGAAAATAAAGCTTCGTTGGTAGCTAAGAATACAAAAGAAAATATTCAGTTGTATAAATGGTTGGATTATGCTTATGACATTTGGTTTAGTTCTGTCTTTTTTGATAAGATACCTCCTACATATACTTATGAGAATTTTTTCCTAGATTTCGAGAAGTTCCTTGCTGGTTTGGCAGACTTGAAAGCGAATTTGAAGAGTGGTAATAATTCGTTTGATTCTTTGCTAAAAGAATGGATTGATTATTGTGTTGACTATTATGCGATCAATTTTTTGTATACACCGCGTCATAAACATCCTCAACATTCGGATTGGCCTGAATTTTATAATTCAATTATTCGTTCAGATAAATTCACGAATGAGAAAGTGCTTTCTTTTCCCAATGGAGTACGTATTCTTTCGTCTTATGCTGATTTTGCTTCTCATACACAATCGGAAGAGAATGCAAATGGACAATCTCGTGCTCAGATTGCTTTGAAAGTTTTGCAGAATGATCGCTTGAGGGGCGAATATGTAATAAATAGTTTGGCCCCTGGCTGGCGTACTTATGAGCAATATTTATCTTGTATGGAGATGTATGGAAAGTATTTAATAGCTCCATCGTTAAAAACACGAGCAGAAGTTATCGGAACTAAATTGTATGAAACACGAGAGGGTGGTATAGCTGCAGACTTTACTTATCCGGATATGAATGGGAAAAAGGTTTCTTTGTCGGATTTTAAAGGGAAAGTTGTATTGATAGATGTGTGGGCAACTTGGTGTGGTCCTTGTAAATATCAGATCCCTTATTTGAAAAGATTGGAAGAAGAGATGAGAGATTCTGATGTCGTTTTTCTCGGTGTATCCTTGGATGAGGGAAAGGATAAGCAGAAATGGTTAGATTTTATAAAAAAAGAGCAGTTAGGGGGAGTGCAATTACATGCTGAAGGATGGGGAAAAATTACGAAAGATTATAAAATAAAAGGGATCCCACATTTTATTGTGGTGGATCGAAAGGGGAATATTGTTTCGACAGATGCACCTCGGCCTTCTCAACCGGAATTGAAAGCAATTTTGGAAGCAGAATTGAAGAAATAGTAATAATAATAAAAGATTGAAAAATGTCACTTTTTAAGTGGCATTTTTTTATTTTTGAACAAATGAATTATTTCGTGTGAGGGGTAAAAAAAGTTAATCTTATGTACCCATAATTTTATGTAGGTTCGTTTGGATAATAGAATGTTGTAATAAATCAATGTTTAATTTACCAAATACGAATTTATGAAAGAATGTAAATTGAGTTATTTATTTTGGATACCTCCAAAATATTTAAAAATGTTACGAGCGATGAAGGTGGTTATTTTATTGTTATTTATTTGTTGCGGACAATTATCTGCTAATATGAAAGCTCAAGGGCAGAAGATCGATTTGCATGTAGAGCATAAATCACTTGTTGAAGTGATGGATATGCTTAAATTGAAATCTGGCTTCTCGTTTATTTATTCTGCTGAAGATGTGGAAAAAGTGACAGGAATAACAGTGAATGTCATGAAAAAGAATGTAGATGAGATTTTAGAATTAGTGTTAAAGGGAACTGGCTTGACGTACAAGGTGGAGGGAAATTTGATCGTTTTGAGGAAGATTTTACATGAGAAAAAAGAAGATAAACGTCGTTTGGTTACAGGAATTGTACTTGATACGGAACGAGATACGTTGCCTGGAGTGAATGTTTTAATAAAGGGAACTTCAGTTGGAGTTGTTACAGATTTGCATGGTAAATATAGTCTTTACCTTCCAGAAGGAGATGATGTCGTTGTGTTATGTTTTACATTTATAGGCAAGAGACCAAAAGAAGTCAAGTATTCGGGCCAAAAGGTTATAAATGTGATCTTGGAGGATGAGAATATGGAAATGGAAGAGGTTGTCGTTACCGGTTATCAAAAGATTGATAAACGTCATTTGACAAGTGCAGTTACGACTATT
>JAFYOM010000176.1 GCA_017560165.1 Parabacteroides sp. | reverse complement strand
GTAAGCGTCCGTTGGCTGTTCGTCGTGGTGGTAGTATTCCAATCATTTCTACAGTTGAACGAGTATTAGGTATTAAGACGGTATTGATGGGATTTGGTGTTGAACAAAATGCAATTCACTCACCAAACGAAAGTTGTTCATTGGACTTCTTCTATAAAGGAATTGAGTCGGTTGCTGAATTTTATAAACGTTTCCAATAATATGACGAATGAAGATATAATCGCTCGGGCATTAAAAAATACGGGTATTGCTGCTTTGAATGAAATGCAACAAGCTGTATTGGATGTCGGGACGACTAAAGATTTGTTGTTGCTTAGTCCGACCGGTTCGGGTAAAACGTTGGCTTTTTTGTTGCCTTTGTTGACGACATTAACGGATGAGGTAAAAAAGATACAAGCGTTGATCATAGCCCCTTCACGAGAATTAGCAATACAGATTGAGACTGTTTTTCGTTCGTTAGGAGCTGGTTATAAAGTGAATTGTTGTTATGGTGGTCATCCTTTGCGGATAGAAAGCAAAAGTTTGGAATATCCTCCGACGGTTTTGATTGGGACACCAGGACGAATCTTAGACCATTTAGAACGAGGCAATATTCAGTTAGATGGGGTTAAAACTTGGATTTTAGATGAGTTTGACAAATCTCTTGAATTGGGTTTCTTGGATGAAATGAAAAAGATTGCCGCTCATTTACCGGGTGTACGCCGTCGAGTTTTGACTTCCGCGACTGCTGCTGTTGAGGTTCCAGGATTTGTAGGGATGCGTAAACCCATACGTCTCTCTTTTTTGAAAGAAAACAAAGAGGTGAAAGGTTTGACTTTACGTGTAGTAAAGTCGCCGGTAAAAGATAAATTAGAAACATTATATAAATTGTTAGGTGAACTAAAAGGAGGTTCTGCTCTAATATTCTGTAATTATCGTGAAACAGTGGAACGAGTTTGTGATTACTTAACAAAGATGGGGGTGGAGAATGGATGTTTTCATGGAGGAATGGAACAGTTAGAACGTGAACGAGCCTTGGCCTATTTTCGAAATGGGAGTATCACTGTGTTTGTTTCGACAGATTTAGCATCACGTGGATTGGATATTGCGGAGGTGAAACATGTCATTCATTATCATCTACCAGTTAATGAGGAGGCTTATGTACATCGAAACGGACGTACAGCTCGTATGCATGCGGAAGGTATAGCATATCTGATATTGAATGAAACAGAAACTGTACCTGAATATGTGACACGTGAACCGGAAGAATTCTTTTTACCGGAAGTTACAAAGAAACCGATTGTCCCAGAGTGGAAAACCATTGTTATAAATCGAGGGAAGCGGGATAAGTTGAGTAAAAAAGATGTAGTCGGTTTTCTATTCCAGAAAGGACAATTAGATAAAGCTGATTTGGGAATTGTTGAAATTAAAGAGAGTTGTGCTTTTGCTGCTGTTAAACGTGAGAAGGTCAAAGGACTGTTGGCACGTATTCGAGATGAGAAGATTAAAAACATGAGAGCAAAATTTGTATGAGCATATTGATAAAGGAGGTTTTGTTGAATGGTAACATTACGGATGTTTATATTCAAGGAAATCGGATAAAGGAAATTGGAAAACAATTGGAGGTAAAGGCTGAACAGGTGATTGATGGTCGTAAAAAAGCATTGATTCCTGGTTTCATCAATGCACATACCCATGCGGCAATGACACTGTTTCGTGGGTTTGGTGATGATATGCCTCTGAAGGCATGGTTGGAGGATAAGATTTGGCCGAATGAAGCTAAACTTACTTCAGAAGATGTCTATTGGGGTACAAAATTGGCTTGCTTGGAAATGATAAAAAGCGGGACAACGACTTTCTTTGATATGTATCATAAATTCGGCGCTTCAGCATAAGCCGTTGAGGAAATGGGGCTTAGAGCTTTATTGGCTGGAGCCTGTTTTGACCATTTTAATCCGGAGTTGAGAGAGAAAGGTAAGCAAGCAGTAAAAAAGTTGTATACTGAATCTTTATCTTTCAGTGACAGGATTCAGTATGCGGCAGGCCCTCATGCTATTTATACAGTGTCAGGTGAATTACTTCAATGGATTCATGCTTTTGCAGAAGAACATCAAGTTCCGATACATTTACACTTGGCAGAAACGGAGGTGGAGGTACGGGATGCTCTTCGGCAATTCGGATTGACCCCTGTCCGTTATTTACATCGGTTAGGAATCTTGTCTCCCCGCCTGATTTTAGCACATGGGCTTTATGTGGATGATGAAGAAATTCAAATATTGGCAGATCATGGAGTAACAGTAGTACATAATCCGGCTTCCAATATGAAATTAGCTTCAGGATACCGTTTTAAATATCGTGAAATGCAAATCGCCGGTCTCCGGGTAGCATTGGGTACAGATGGTTGTTCTTCTTCCAATAATTTGGATATGGTTGAAGCGATGAAATTAGCCTCTTTATTGGGTAAAGCTTGGCGGAAAGATCCAGAAGCTGTAACAGCAAAAGAAATTTTTCAAACGGCAACATTATCGGGAGCAGAAGCTATAGGGTTAAAGGGTGGACAAATTGCTGAAGGTTATTTGGCTGACCTTTGTTTGGTCGATTTGAATATTCCAGCCTTTGCTCCTAATCATGATTTTGTGTCGAATTTAGTTTATGCAGCCAACGGTAGTTGTATTGATACGGTCATTTGTGATGGTAAAATTTTGATGCAAGATAGGAAAGTGCCGGGAGAAGATGAAATTATCGAACATGCATCTAAGTTGGCTTATCAATTAGTTGTCAAACCTAACGCATGAATTTGAAATCAGATAAAAATATTAGGTCTATGGATACGAACAAAATGAATGATTTATATCGAGAAGCGGCAGAGTATCTTTCTACTCGTATAACCGGTTCTCCGGAGACAGCCATTATTTTAGGAAGTGGTTTAGGATCTTTGGCTGATCAAATTGAAGATGCCGTAATTATCCCTTATGCTGAAATACCTCATTTTATGCATTCAACGGCTACAGGTCATAAAGGAAACTTGATTTGTGGAAAGTTAGGAGATAAACAGGTAATAGCAATGCAAGGGCGTTTTCATTATTATGAAGGATATACAATGCAGCAAGTAACTTTTCCTATTCGGGTAATGAAGCTGTTAGGTATAAAGAATCTGTTGGTGTCAAATGCTGCGGGAGGTATTAATAACACGTTTAAAGTTGGTGATATGATGATTATTCGTGATCATATCAACATGATGCCTAATCCTTTAATCGGACCAAATAATGAGTTGTTTGGTACTCGTTTCCCTGATATGACTAGAGCGTATGATCGGGAGTTTATGTGTTTGGTAGAAGAGATTGCTGAATCAATGAATATCTCATTGAAAAAAGGCGTTTATGTCGGATTAACAGGACCCTCTTTTGAGACTCCGGCAGAATATGCTTTTTATGGAAAAGTTGGTGGAGATGCAATCGGTATGAGTACAGTTCCTGAAGTTATTGTGGCACGTCATGCAGGTATTCGTGTCTTTGGTATGTCTGTTATTACAAATGAAGGTTATCATTTTGCGGATGACTTTGTGAATGATGGAGAAGATGTGATTGTGGCAGCTAATAAAGCAGCTACGATTATGACGTGTCTGTTTCGTGAATTGATAGCGAGAATCGAATAAAAAGGATAGAGGGTGTAGAGTTCTTCAAAAAAGGAATAAAAAAAATCAATCAAGTTTTGGAGAAAAGAAAAATACATATATCTTTGCACCCGTTATCGCGGAAGTAGCTCAGTTGGTAGAGCATAACCTTGCCAAGGTTAGGGTCGCGGGTTCGAGCCCCGTCTTCCGCTCAAATGCGGTATGAGGCCGCATTTTTCATATCATGTAGTGGCCCAAATGGCGGAATTGGTAGACGCGCACGTTTCAGGTGCGTGTGTCGAGAGGCATGCAGGTTCGAGTCCTGTTTTGGGCACCCTTTATAAAATGCGCAGATGGTGAAATTGGTAGACACGCTACTTTGAGGGGGTAGTGCCGGTTTCGGCGTGTGAGTTCGAGTCTCATTCTGCGCACGAAATCCATATGACAACTTTACAGTTGTTATATGGATTTTTTTTATAGGAAAATTGGGGTTATAGAGAATGGCTTAGTTACGAATTGGCAACCGTACCCAAATCCAATCTGGTATTAACTTCCAAAAGAAAACAAGGATAGCATACTTCCAGTCAATAACTGCACGTCGTTTCTTTTGGGTAATTGCTTTTACTATCTGTTGGGCTGTGTAAGAAGGAGACATCAACATTGGATATCTATCATTCTTTAATAGATCAGTCTTTACAAACCCCGGACGAATATCCGTAAAGACAATCGGAAGTTTTTCCATGTGTGCCAGCTGATCCAATGTGTCTATGTAGATGTTTTGAAAACGTTTCGTAGCTGAATAGGCAGGCGCTGCCCCTAAACCTTTAGTCCCAGCAATGGAACTGATTACAGCTAATTGTCCACCTCCATTTTCTTTGAAATAGTTAAAAGCGGTTGTTACCATACGGGTAAAGCCAACTCCGTTGGTTTCCAATGTCGCTAATTCGATAGCCGGATTTAATGAACGGTTTTGGCTGCCTATGCCGGAACTAAGTAAGAAGATATCCATACCTCCAACTTTCTTGATGAGACGGATTAACCTTTCCGGTGCATCCGGTTGAGTAACGTCGATAGGTTCGGTCTCAAACTGTTCGGGTGCTTCTAAACGCATTTGTTCTAATCGATCGGCACGACGTCCGGCGATACCTATACGCCAACCTAATTTACGGTAAATCTGGGCGATTTCATATCCAATACCCGAGGTTGCTCCTATGATGATGATTCTTTTCTTTGATGTCATAATATTTGAATTTATAAAGCAAAGATACAATTACTTTTCTTTCTTGAATTGTAAACCTAAAAAGATTGCACCCGGAATGAATATGATTACAGATGAAACTAAAAGAGCTGTTTGAAGAGAGTACATGTCGTTTAACCAACCTAAAAAGGGACTGATTGCAGCAAACATCAATCGGATGATGAAATTACGGATAGAAAGGACTGTCGCTCTCATTTCAGAGATAGTCATTTGATTGATGTATCCTTTTAAAATAGGAGTGGCAAAACCTCGGAAGATATAGAAGACAAAGAGAATTGCTAATCCAACATAAGTAAGATTGAATGCTAATGTAACATACCCACCTACGATAAATAGAAGAATCAAAGTCCCCATTTTTTTAGGACCTAAATAACTATCTACACGGTCAGAATATAAGGCTGCAAAACCTACAACTAAATTTAGTACTGT
>JAFYOM010000175.1 GCA_017560165.1 Parabacteroides sp. | reverse complement strand
ACTAAAACTGGACAATTATTATCAAGATCCATCATCCGACATTGTTCACGATGTGATATAGATGAATTTAAATAAGTATCTACCCATTCTCCGTTATACATAATTTGTTCTATAACATATAAACTAGAATCATTTACATGATCACTTATAGTTACGAGTTTGGGTACTCCTGGCTTACCATCTTCACCTACTGGTCCTTGAGCTACTAAACTAGTCCGGATACCATTAATACTCCAACAGAAGTCACCTTTTTCTTTATTGTAATATATTGTAGGGTATACTTGAAGAACTTCGAATTTACCTTCGTTATATACTAATATACAACTACAATCGGTTTGATCAGAGTATATACTCAAATCTTGATTAGCTTTAGTGAATCTATAGTCATGAAACGTATAAGGTAGACTAGATATTAATTTGTCTCCTTCCTCCCCAACTTCAAATATAAGAACTATTGATCCGGGGTTTGAGTTAAATTGTTCATATACAGATACTCCATTCATGTTATCCATACCGTTTTGGAATTCTTCTCGGATCGCCGTTTTAAATAATTCTATGATATCTGGTGTTAATTCGGTGCGACGAACTATCATCGAATCACCCTTTTCACCTTTTACAAAATCTCGATTGGCTAGTACATCGAAATTATGTTTTATATTTTTAAATACATCATTAATATTCTCCCCGTAATTGGGTTCAGCTAATGGAGGAGCAACTATGTCTTTGATTTTTAAATTATTTATCATTTTAAAGTCATCGTAATTTTATATATATAAGTAGTTATATCATTTTTTGATGAATATGTGTAATCATTGATGATCGAATATTGGTTGTAGATATGCCAGGCTTTATCCCTTCCGATATTATATAAATTCATAATATACGATATTATCATTTGTTGAAGATTTTCATTAGATGTACAGGTCAATTGACAACTAATTACTGGTTTAAGTATCAAGATTTTTCGATTATATTTATCGAACTGAACGCCCCTTCTATTTAATGCACAGTATCCTATAGATGGATATGTTGGTCGCACCCCAGAATTAATGTATTTTACGAATTCTGACTCCAGATATTTTTCTTGGTTAAATGTAATTTTAAAATATTCGTAATTTAGGCGTTTTGAATCGTCGCGTGTTATAAACATAGGTTTTAAACTACCATCATACCTCAAAACATAAGACTCATTAATAGGTATAGTATCATTTTTATAATAATCGATTTCCTTTACATTGAATTGTCCATTCAACATAGAATTAGTTGGAGCGACAGCCTTAACCACATATAAGGATTTGTCAAAAGATATAAGAGGAACTTGCTTAGCTCGGATAAGTTTACCATATATACTTTTTAATACCTCATCCTCATGTCCCATCAACAAACCTATCATTCCTTTATAAGTTATACTATTCATCACTTGCTGATTTATCCACGAATCATTATATGATGGAACTAAAAATGAATATACGATATTTTCATCATTTTCTCGCCATTTGATAAAATAAGTTGTAATTATCTCTCCATCCATTAATTCCACCCCATTAAATGTTTCGCGAGCCTTATCAAATACATCTTGATCAACGAGAAGAATCGATAATTTAAATCGCATCTCGTCATCATGACCATAATCAACATAATTAACCCATCGTTTTGAAAAATCAGATGATTGTTCTTGTAACCAATTATAATATTGATCATCATACATAAATCTACTTAATTCGGATATATCCTTATTTCGGTAATTTATACAATTTACCCATCCGATATTATTTGAAGCTGGCCGATATACGCTGGATATTAAATCCGGAGCCCCCATTTATCTATGTCCAAATTTGACAACACCATCCCCATTATCCATATATGATCCCAAACCATTATACAGATTAAACATATATTGACTATTACTACTCAATGACCAGTGACATGTATTCTGTAAGTATTTATTTTTCGTAATATGAGATATATACAAGTTATCTAACAAATAATCTAAAGCATTCGGTGAATTTTGATGTGTTTGGATATCTTTTTGTATCATACCGATATTGGCAATCGGAAGATACTCATAGTTTGAATAAAAATCTCTCATCTCCAATTCTTTACCGTTGATCAAAAAACTGACGTTGAATCTGAGCTCTTCACCAATTAATTCATTTTCTAATTTCTTTGATATCAAATCACTGAGATTGAAACAAAAATTAAAATTAAATAACTGTTTAGCTATCAACCGATTATTAGGATAATTATTAATCAACATGGCGTCATTTTCCAATAAAGTCCTTTCTCGATTCAACAAATTGTATGTTAAATCTGATACATCAATATCTAATACAGCCCCAGTATCAACTCTAATACCTCTTACGTATGCTTTTTTACCTAACAGATCAACTTTAATCAGTTCATCTGATCCAGTATTTAGATCTAAATATTCTATATAATTAGAAAAATACATACCAAACCGTCCTTCTAGTAAGTTAACTTCTTTATATCCAATGCATTTAGAATCCGTCCAAACCTCTAATTTAGCAATAAATTCATCACTATTTTTTAGTACTTCGATCCATACAGGGCACAAATACTCTAATGACTTAGAATACAGTTGATAATTGGAATTTTTCACACCAGTTTCATATGTATCATCATATACTACTTGTCCATCATTTTCGTCTAATATTAACCAATCATTATCAAGACGAGTTAAAGGTTTGCATGAATAAAAATTACCTTCAGTTTGTTTATAGAAACGTTTAATATTTTCTGAATGGGGGTAGTTCAATAGACTTTCCTCTGAGTAATAATTGTACGGTAAATTTTTATCAATCGGAGTAAGATGTATATCAGATATTTTTAATCCTTCTCCGACTCCGTCTAATATCAAATCCCATTTACATTGTCCTCCGAGAAGAACGTTTGTTCTATATAATTGGAAATTTTCCATATAATTATATCCTTTGTTTGTTCAATAATAATCATTTAAAATACGACTAATAAAACACTCTCGCCGAAAAAGTTAATTAGTTGTATTTGTATACTTATTATGTTTGTAAATTAAATTGATATGGAATGTCAAAAAATTGTTTTATATACGAAACTTTGAATGCCGTAGATAAAATGACTAAAGGTCGTGATGAACATGGTCTCATCACATTATCAGGTATTTTTGGTGTATGTGGAGTTAGAAATAATAACAAACGTATTTATGAAGCATCTAACTATTCTCAAAAGGTTAGTGAGATGAAAACTCGCATCAAAGAGGAGGGTGGTATCCCGGGTGAATTAGAACATCCACAATCCATGAACATCACATTAGAAAATGTATCTCATAAAATTACTGATATCAACATTGACGAGAATGGTGTAGTAACGGGTACAATTTCTTTATTAAATACTCCAAAAGGACAGATTGCGCAGGCAATAGTTGAAGGTGGATTACCATTATTTATTTCATCAAGAGCGAATGGTAATGTAGACCCGAAATCTGGTGTAGTAACTTTGGAACGTATTTCTACATATGACTTAGTAGGTAGCCCGGGTTTTTCTCAGGCAAAATTGCACTTAAATGAAAATCAAATTGTAGAGTCCGTAGATGAAGGCTTATTTTATATTGTAAATGAAGAAACTAACGAAGAACCTATAGAAAAAATTGAAGAAGAAGATATGAAAGAATTATTGGAACGTTTTGAACAATTAGAAGGAAGAATTAAAGAATT
>JAFYOM010000174.1 GCA_017560165.1 Parabacteroides sp. | reverse complement strand
TGTCAATAGTAACTTCTTTTTTATATGAACCGCTCTTTTCTTTATCCGCGTATATTTCAGATTTTGGTTTTTTAACGATCCTAGATTCATTATCGATTGCGATTAATATATATGCTCTAATCCACATAGTTGCTATGGAGTTAAATTTAGCGTTATATACGTTTTCATTTATCCATTTAGATACATATTCTTTGGTTAGAAGTTCATTTTTAGTTTTAAATCTTTCATCAAATTTTTTCTTTACATCCCCGTATGTCAAGAATTGCTGAATATTTTTTTCAAATTCATCACATTTAAATGTATCGGGCATGGACGATATCGATTGAATAATGTCATCTTTAAGTTTACTTCTAGATGGATCGAATTTATCGTATGCGATCACTAACCCCAAATTACCGGCGCTGATTAGTTCATTTAATGATAGTCCTAACCCAGTATATTTCTTAGCAATAGAGATAACAGTCTTTAAATTCATCTCAATTAACTTATCCCGATTTTCTTCACAATACTCGATGTTAAAATCATTATTATGTTTATTGTAAATACCTCGAATTTCTTTGAAATATTGATGAGTAATGTCGTATCCTGATTTCTGTGCGGTTTCTGAAACCGATAATTCTACAAATGCATCTATAATATTCGTATTGAGCCTGATGGCGAGTTTGAACGCATTTTCGATAGTCGTATTGAAATCAGCATTTTTATTAATTTTCGTATACTTATTATATGCATCTACAATGTCAGTTATGAAATATTCAACTGGCATCATAGAGTCCATAGATTCATATCTGATGATAAGGTCGGATTTATCTACTAGGAATTTCCGTAATTTTTGGTCAATATTTGAAGCCATCTTGATAGTATATAATTCTAGTCGAATATATTAATATATTATAAAAAATTTACCGACATTATGCACAAATATCTATTAATTGATCATCTCGAGTAAAATCTATCTCAGTTTCTTCAATCTCATAGTCTCCTAAGAATTCGGCCAACTTGAATATCTGTTCATTCATAAATTCCGTACTTGTTGATTCTCTTTCATCCCACAATAATTCAACTCTCTCCATACGAACCTTCCCATCCTTCTTTGGTCGAGTAGTATTAATAAGACATTTAAAAATTTGGTCGAATGCCTTTTGTAACGACTCCATCGTAATAGCAGCTTTCATAATCTGCAAATTACCAGTGCTTTCTTGTTGTGCATATTCAGCTGCACATCTGATGTTGAATTTTGATATTTCGGATTTATGAACCTCTCCTAATTCAGAAAATTGATAAGCTTTTCTCATATAATCCCCGATCGGTAAATCTAATCGTTGACCTTTATCATTATATACAATATTTACTAATGCTCTAATACGTTTGATCGCTGCAAAATTATATGAACCATTTTTGTTCCTACAGTGTTCAAAAATTTCTCGTATAGAACTCATCGGATATTGTTTTGATAATGATACAAATATTGGCACAACTTTCTCAAATACCTCTATATTTTTGACTATTAATCGTTTATTTGCAATATCATCTTTCCATTCATCACCTTTTCGAATATCATAATGACCTTTCATTACGTCTTTATATAATGATAATCGTTCTTCTGATATTAATTCTATCAATTCTTCGATATGTTTGGTATTTAATTCAAGTCGTTTATCATATGCGAGTTTAACCAGGTTTTTCAAATCACCGAATAACAAGGTACCGGATAATTGGAATTCACCTAAATCTTTGATATTGACATTATATCCATACGCTTGCATACCCTTCATCAATACTGGAAGCTGTTGTACATAATCTCTATATTTCCTCTCAAAATAAATAACTTTATAAGCAATTTCATTCAGATAATACTTGTTCTCAACCTCATTATATTCAATATACTTATTATCACTCAGAAGAGATGATATAAATGGATTATAGCGGTATTCGGTTGGATTTCTTTCCTTCATACCATTACACATCTTCAATATCGAATGCATATTCTTAATCTCTTCATCGTCTAATTTAAAATTCATTTCTTTATATCTATGTAATGATCTTGAATTACCCTCCGCGTCGTTTTTTGCTACGAACATGTTAATGAATAAGTCTTTCCCACGAAGCCTATTTGCGAATTGATCGACCTCTTGAGGCATCATAAGATCAGCAAAATATACACTAAATGAATACTTTTCGATAATATCGGTTCCTACTGATAGGTATGTGGTGCACATTAAGATTTGTGTGTCTGCAACAGTTTTCTTAAAGTTTACATCATCCATAAAATCTTCTCCGATATTTGACTTTTTATAATATTTTAGTCGGAGTGGCTCGAACCATAAGTGTTCATTCTCTAAGAAGTATGTAACTGCAGCTTTAATTTGTTCTGAATATAACGTACCTGCGTTGGTTGGAAATAAAATTCGTCTACCAGCAGCAATATCCTTCGCCATAGCTCTACACATATGAAACATAAGATCTGTAGTTGAATCTACGAGATTTACATTTAAGTCTTTCCTTCGAACTTCTTCTTTGATTACTTTGATATGAACTATATCTGGAAAGAATACCAATTCACCACTTGGAGTTCCTGACATCATTATAATAGGTACTTCTGAATTACGTACCATTTCGATCACTTTCGGCATGACTGGGCGATACTCGGATTGAAATAATAAATGCGACTCATCAATGAATACATAATCAAAACCGGCCGTTTTAATATCCATCATATTCAAATGGGAGAATTTATCAATGGTCATACATAATCCACGTTCAACATCTAGTCGTGGTTTTCGATTACCGTAACTATAATACCATCCATCGACGTTCTCAACCTTTGACTTGATAGTAGATGTAAATGGCATAACCATTAATATCTTATTACCTCTTGATACAATCTGTTTTACCATTTCAGTCTTTCCTAAACCCGCACCAGCCTCTAACAACGTTAATCTTCCAATATTATCTAAAATCAAATCCTTGATATGACCTAAGTATTGATCTTTTTTAATATTAAATGTATATGTATGTGGAGATTGACATATCTGAGTTGGATTATCAATTTTATCCATTGAGGTAAAGATCTCAGATTCGTCAAAACTTGTATCCTGGATATTGAGTTTAATTTTAAACCCATGATGTGAATTCAAACGATTAACTGCCCATACATCTATTGGTTTATCGTGGCGGGATGCTGTAGTGCAGTCTGCTTGAATTTCTTTATCTTTGATGTTATTTGAACAGATCATTCGAAGATATCGACTACCTTTTTCTAAACCATATATCTTCACTAATGTATTAGCTAAACGCCACCGTTCAAAGTGTTTATAGTGGGTTTTGTTATGAGTATCGAAGGCTAAGTCTGGTTTATCTACAATTTCTATATTTAAATCTTCTCCATCATCTTCCTCAAACCATTCCCATCTTCTAAATATCTCTTTAAGATCCGAATGACTAACCCAGTCAACATCTGGATGTCCGATATCTTCAACATTATCAAAGTTGATATAAATAAATTCTTCGAAGAATCTGGTATTTATCAATGGTCTTTCATCATATCCAATAAATGCCCCCTGTTGAGGTTTAAACATAGATAAGTCCATCCACTTCAAAATATCTTCTTTTGTATACCCAAACTCTTCCACACCAGACATAAGTGAGAGATATACAAATGAATATTTATGTCTGAAATTGGTTAAATATAATATCTTCTTTTTGAACGTATCGTCATTATCTGAAAGTGGTATAGATATTTTCGTATATACGTGCAATCCACTTCCTGATGCGGATAATGCTACACCCATAAACCAATTACATTTATATAAGCAATTAAATATATGAGCCTTAAGTTTCTTGGCTATGTTTTCATTTTTAATATCTAAGTCGATAATTTGAAAACCATTCCATAATTCAAATGCTTTTTTACCGATCGGTCGCTCTCCATTACCAGTACTATAAATAACCTTTCTATTGATCTTTGATATATTCTTATTAGATGGAGAGATCATTATCTTTACTAGATCTTCCAATGTACATGCAGTTCCTTGAGTCTGTTTAATATTAGAGCATATTGTACAGTTACATTCTTTTAAACGTTTAACGAATTGTTTCTGTTCATCCTCACTACATGATAACATATCATTTGATGAAAATGTCTCTTGAGCCCAATGCTGTTTCCATGACAACTTCCCGGGAGTGTTCATTACCCTATAGGCTTGGAGTGACTGTTCTAATGTTATATTCTTCTGCATTATAGAATCTTGTTAGATATTAATATATCGCGAACACGTCGATTTATTTAGTGCTTTGTACTGGAATTTTTATTATTTTGAAAATAATTCATATGTAATGAAATCATTATATGATTATATCAAAGAAACTATCGTGACCCCAATGAATACTATGGGAGCTGGAGATGTTACTACCTCGGAACCGCTTCCACTGATAGTTAAAAATAGGCAAAAAGTAAAATCGACCAGGATATCAAATAAAAAGAGACTCGATTGAGTCTCTTTTTTAATAATCGGAATTGTGGCAAATTATTCGATTAAAATGGCAGGTCTTCCTCAGCTGCTTGCATTTGTTCAAATACATCTACTGCAGGAGCCGCTGTCGCAGTTTTAGCCGGTTGAGC
>JAFYOM010000173.1 GCA_017560165.1 Parabacteroides sp. | reverse complement strand
TCAATCAAGAAAGGAAAGACCTCTATTCGACTATCCTTAATCGCCAAATCGACAGAAATGCTGTCAATGATATTCCGTTCCTTATTCTTAAACATGAGTGTCTTGGATATTTCGGTAAAGGTTTCCCCATCCAATAGTACCATATTATTTCCATGCAGATAGCATGAAGAGTTGATGGATGGCATAATCACCGAAAGGGTGGAATCCAATCGGCAGGTCGCAATGATCTGACAATCCAAAACCCCTTCAAACGAACGAAGCATCGGCATAAGTGTATCCATGGAAGGAAAGAGTGAAATCAATTTTTCGACCTGTATGCTTGATAGATTCAAATCAAATCCGGCAGTAGCCTCCTGTCCGTTTTTTGGAGCGTAGCTCATTGTTAGGTGTCCTTCTCCCATGTTTGATTGCATATCCAACTTACTTAAATTGATGCTTTGGTTTCTAATGACAACCTCTCCATTTACCTGTTCCAATTGCAAATCCTTAAAATCAATCCGTTTGGCATGTGTATGCAGGGCCATATCCAAAAAGGCCGGCAATATGATTAATTGGTTGGTGGTGTCTGTCGATATCGTTTGGATACTGTCTACGGTCAACTGAGTTTCCAATTCTACTAAATTCTCCTCATTGAAAGAGGAGGGGATATCTGATTCAGCATAACTCATACCTTGGTTGAGTGCATAGAGCAATTGATTACAGTCGATATAATTAGACTGTAGGGTGAAATCACCTTTGAGTTTACCTCCATGCAAAAATGCTCTTCGGATTCTGCTAATCTCTCCATTGAGGGTCAGGTCACTTTTACCAATATGCAGACAGGCATCGGTCAAGGTGATATCATTCGTGTTGAACTTTAATTTCGTTGCGTTCATTCGCATCGGAAGAGGGAAGTAACGACTAAATCCACGCATCTGTTTGAATGCCAAGTCACCTCTGACCTCCCAATGGCGTAACAGTTGATTGTCGTTAGACAGACTGTCAGCCGGTTGTTGAGGTTGAACCGCTAATCGGCTGATTTGACGGGTAGAGTCAGCTTGTGGTCGAATCCTGTTGGGCTGACGACGAGTTTCGCGATAGGGGAGTGCCTCTATCGTGAAGGTATTACCGGCTAGTACCATACTGGTACGAGTTGGAATACTGATGTACTTCAAGGTGTCCACCGAGATGACTGCTGCAGCTGTCGGTATCTGTTTATTGGATGCTGAGGATTTGATACCACCTTTCAGCTCCGTGCGGTTCATGACCATCCAGACCGAATCCGGCATACGGGTATGAAGGTGGTCGAAAGTGATTTGTCCGGTAATCGGTATAATCGCAGTCGTATCAATCACAGGAGAGGTTTGAGCAAATAATTCCAGCTGGCTGATGTTGGTATTGATCTCCTCTTTGTATTGCATATTCAAACTATCGATACCCAAAGTAAAACGAACCAAAGGATCTCCCTTTTCCATCTTTATATAACGACTTTTCTGATGGGTTGTATCCATCTTCAATGAAGCATTGGTGATAAGTAGATCGATGTCGTAAGGTTTACTGTAGGCTTTCAGCTGGTCGATATTCAGCATACCGGAGCTATGAATCTTACCAAATCTACTTTCAAGTAGATCGTTTACCGTAAAGTTAGCTGAGAGGTCGGCTTTCATGACACCCTCTAATAGCAATGTATCCGGGTTCAATAATTCTTTCCCAATCTGAGTGAAATCAATCTCTCCTTTAAGATTCGCTTGGATGAAAGGATTTTGAAATAGATTTTCAACCTTTCCCTGCATATCCAAAGAGATACTCTTTCCTTTAACCTTGAATTGTCCTAAAGAAAGGAACGAGGAGTCAGGATGAGGTCCATTTAGATGTAGGTTCAAATCCAAAGCCAAGGTGTCAAAACCCTTGCCATTCTCTTTCATACGATAATATCCCTCGTCGATCAAACAGGCAAGGTGGATGTCTGGAAGAATACTGTCTCCAAATAGACCATGAATACCTCCGTTGATTTGGATGGTTCCACCTGCCTCCATCTGATTCGGATTTTGCAGATAGGCATCCGGAATGAAATGACGAAGATCGTTGATATCCGAAATCTTCAGCCCCATGTCCATATCTATATGAGTTTGACCCATCTCCGGTTGATGTCGGATGGCTCCTTCGGCTTTGAACGGAATCTCATTGATGAAAAGTTCGGTGTCCTTTAATCCAAATGTATTGTATTGATCGGCAATCATCACACTTGTATGCATGCGAAATGCCAATTTGTTTTTCAGAGAGTAACTGGCATTTTGAAAATAGAACGAAGTACAGCTTGTCTCCAATCGAAGGAGATTTGCACCTCTTCTCAAAGAACCATTCAAACGGGCTGAAAAACCATCAACTTCAGCAAAAAGTGCATCTTGCTGATTGTCGTAGATAAAATGGCCGTTGTGGATACGGATCTTTTGAATATCAAACGCAGGAAGGGGAGAAGAGCTGTTCGTACTGTCTGTACTGCTTTCGTAAATTTCCCAGTTGGCTTTCCCTTCCGAATCGACATAACCATAAAAGCGCGGATGAAAAAGAGAAAAGTTTTTGATGGTAATCTGATTCTTCAAGAGGTAATCCAAGGGTTGGATTGCAACAGTCACCTGTCCGAAAGCCAATAGGGTATCCTCTTTCGCTACATTGGAAAGTAAATGTCCGTTGACTAATTTTATACCTAAGAAGGGATAGGTCTCGAAGTACGTCAGTTCGATATGCTTACAATCCAGTTGAGCATCCAGATGCTGATTAGCCTGTTCTATCACCAATGGAGTCAGTTTTTTCGGAGGTAAGATTCCCCAATGTAAGATACTGAAAGCGATAGCTGGTATAATGACGATCAAAGAAAGAACCGTTAATAGGATAGTTGTTATGACTTTATTTCTCTTTTTCATGGTTGAAAATTGATTTATTCGGAACAAAAATAAAAGAAAAATTACATCCGACCTAATCTCAGATTACATCCGACCTAATTTGAATTACATCGGATGTAATTTTAATTAGAATAGGTACCTTGTTTTATGGAATTAAATATGAATAAAAAAAAGGCATAAAGAATCTTTTGTTTATAAAAAAATACCTACCTTTGTAGAAATACTATTGTCTTTACTTAAATAGTATTAAACTTTTTTTGTATCATACTCTTTTCAGAAAAGAGTTTTTGATTAGAAATATGGGGGGGGTAAATATTTGATTTACAATACAATAGCATATTTCTAATGTCCCCTAATTATGTGCAAGAATCAATATTTGTCTCTTAAAAACAGATATAATTTTCTTTTCTATTCGCATATTTTTCAATCTGTTTTATCTGTGTGGAAATGGTAAGTCTTGACAAAAACGAGTGGTATGTGCTTCGTGTGACTTATCAGCGTGAACTGATGGCCAAAGCAAAATTGGATGAACTGAACATTGAGAATTTTGTGCCAACCCATAAAGTGCGAGTGAAGGGAAAAAATGGAAAGTTAACCTGGGAAACCAAAGTACTCCTGCATAATTACATCTTTGTTTTCAATACAAAAGAGCAGATTCAACACTTGAAAGAGGGGGAACTTCCCTATCTCCGTTATGTGATGCATAGAGATGAGAATGGGTTACGGAAGATTCTGACCGTCCCTGAACGTCAGATGCAAAATTTCATTGCCATAGCTGGAACGGAAGATGAACGGGTGATGTACCTCGATCCCGAAGAGATCGACCTCTCTAAAGGGGATAAAGTACGCGTGTTAGCCGGTCCGTTTGAGGGAGTCGAAGGAGTATTTATGCGAGTGGTGAATGGAAAACGTGAAAAACGAGTAGTAGTCAAAATAGCCGGCGTGGTAGCCATTGCCACAGCCTCTTTACCTATAGCCTTAGTCGAAAAAATCGATTAACGATTCTTTTTTTACATTTAATCAATAAATAATGATGTTTTGGACAATTAGTACACTAACTGTCCTGATAGTTAGTGTCGTATCTGCCGGTATCTTAATACCGCAAATTCTGCTTGTTGCCTTTCGCAAAGAGCTATTTGATCTCCCCGACGAACGAAAAATCCACCGCTCAGCAGTACCCCGTTTAGGAGGAATGGCATTTGCTCCGGTTGTCTTCTTCTCAATTTCGTTGGTATTAGGCGCCTCGATAGCATTAGGCTATGATACCCTGTATCAAGAGGTGATAGGCAATATGCAATCCGTTTCGTTGGTAATCAGTGCCGTCATCATGCTTTACCTGGTTGGTTTGGCCGATGACTTGATCGGAGTGAAATACAGAGCGAAGTTCGTGGTACAAATCATCTGTGCGCTGCTGTTGGTGGGAGCCGGCATGAGTCTGTCTCATTTCCATGGAGCACTGTTTATCGATACGTTACCATTCTGGTTGGCAATACCCTTCACCATCCTGTTGGTGGTCTTTGTGATCAATGCTATCAATTTGATAGACGGAGTAGATGGATTGGCCTCCGGCTTGACCGGTATCGCTTTGCTGTTTTACGGCGTAATTTTCTGCTTGTTACATGAATATATCTATGCCTTGGTCGCTTTCTCCACTTTGGGAACAGTGATCCCCTTCTTCTATTACAATGTCTTTGGAAAGGCTGAAAAACAGAAGAAGATCTTCATGGGAGATACAGGTGCTTTGACTATCGGTTTGTTACTCTGCTTTTTGAGTTTGAAGTTATGTACCTGTGATACAGATGCGATTCTTTCTGCCAATCCTTTGGTTGTAGCGTTTGCCCCGTTGTTGGTACCCTGTTTCGATGTGGTGCGCGTGTTTATGCGTCGTATCCGTAACCATAAAAATCCCTTTATGCCGGATAAGACCCATATCCATCATAAGATGATCGGAATTGGTTTGAACCAACGAGTGACAATGATTTCAATCCTGTTGATTTCAGTTGCCTTTTCATCCATCAGCATCTTTTTATCATCCTATATGGATGTCAACCTATTACTACTCTTAGACTTAACCGTTTGGATTCTTTTCAATATGTGGTTGACAAAAAAGAATCGAACTAACGGTATCAAATAAAATTCAACTTAATAAAATATGAAAATAGCAGTAGCAGGAACCGGCTATGTCGGTTTAAGTATGGCTACCTTGTTGGCACAGCACAATGAGGTAATGGCAGTGGATATTATCCCGGAAAAGGTGGAAATGATTAACAAACGAATCTCACCGATTCAAGATGAATACATCGAAAAGTACTTTGCAGAAAAAGAATTGAACCTGATTGCCACTTTGGATGCCGAACAGGCCTATAAAGATGCCGAATTTGTGGTGATTGCAGCTCCGACCAACTACGACAGTCAGAAGAATTTCTTCGATACTTCGGCTGTAGAAGCGGTGATTGATACAGTCTTACGTGTCAATCCGGATGCCATCATGGTCATCAAGAGTACCATTCCTGTAGGCTATTGTCGCAGTCTTTATGTGAAATATGCTCAACGCTTTATAGATGGAGTAACCGAGGTAACCGGAGTAACGCTGAAAGGAAAGAAATTCAACTTGCTCTTCTCTCCGGAGTTCTTACGCGAAAGCAAAGCGTTGTATGACAACCTCTATCCAAGCCGTATCATCGTCGGTATTCCGAAACAGATCGAGCAGTTTGCAGAAGAAAATGAAGCCATCAATGCGATTGCCGATGTCGAAAGATTGGAAAAGGCAGCACATATATTTGCCGGCCTATTGCAACAAGGAGCAATTAAAGAAGATATTGAAACCCTGTTCATGGGAATGAAAGAGGCAGAAGCTGTGAAGCTCTTTGCCAACACCTATTTGGCACTACGTGTCAGCTATTTCAATGAATTGGATACATACGCAGAGGTGAAAGGGTTGGATTCTGCAGCCATTATTCAAGGAATCGGTTTGGATCCCCGTATCGGTACCCACTACAATAACCCATCCTTTGGTTATGGAGGCTATTGCTTGCCGAAAGATACCAAACAGTTG
>JAFYOM010000172.1 GCA_017560165.1 Parabacteroides sp. | reverse complement strand
TATCGGTCCTGAAAAACTATCAGAAACAGACTCTATCCGTTTGCCTATCATGATTGTACAGGCTGGTAAAGATCAATTTATGGCCATTCATGAAGCTGATTTGGTTGGAGGTGAACCTTTGATATTGCAATCAAAGGCAGGAGAAACCCTATTCTCAGTTGTGTCTAAGCCACAAACATTAGAACCGGGTTATACCTCAGCTTGGCGTGTAATTATGTTTGGTGAAAAACCAGGAGATTTGGTCGATTCTCATTTGATTGAATTGCTGAATCCGGAACCGGATCCTGCATACGATTTTGCCTCTTGGGTTAAGCCGGGAATGGCAGTTTGGGATTGGCGTATTGATGGCGCTATTTGGAAAGGTTTCAAATATACGATGTCTTATCCGTCTTGGGTTCGTATGGTAGATTTTGCAGCTGAAGCCGGGTTTAAATATTTGGTGTTGGATGCCAACTGGTATGGACCGGAATTTGAAGCTGAATCAGATCCAACCAAAGGTGACAAAGCTAAAGATGTACGACGTATTATTGCGTATGGAAAGGAAAAAGGTGTAGGTATTTGGCTTTACTTGAATGATGTGGGTGGACGAAAATTCCCGATAGAAGAAACTTTGAAGCAATATGGAGAATGGGGTGCTGCTGGTGTAAAATATGGTTTTATGAAGGGTACTCAGGAAGAAAAGAATTTGCGTACACAGATGATTACCGAACTTTGTGCAAAGAACCGTTTGTTGGTAAACTATCATGATATTCCAATTCACCCGTATGGACAGGCACGTACTTGGCCGAATGCGATTACTCGTGAATATTGTCAGGCACAGTTGGATGCACATAAAGTATTTTATCCGAAGACTTTTGTGACCTCTGTTTTTGTAAATATGGTGGCAGGTCCGATTGATATGAACAATGGTATGTTTGATTTGCGCCAGGGACACACTACGCGCGTTGATGAAAGCCAACCGGTTCCTTCTACGGTAGTGTCGGAAGCTGCTCGTACGTTGATTACCTATTCAGGTGTGACAATCATGCCGGATATTCCTGAATATTATCGTAAATATCCTCCATTGTTGAAATTCTTGTCTGCACAGAAGCAGCCTTGGAAAGAAAGTCGTACGTTAGCCGGTGAGATAGGTGAGTATATTGTAATGATGCGTGAAACAGATGAAGCTTATTTGGTGGGTGTGGCTACCAATGAGTCTGAACGTACAGTCGAAATTCCTTTGGACTTCTTACCGAATGGTGATTTCCAAGTGGATATTGTAGAGGATGCAGATGATGCACATTACTTGACCAATCGTGAATGTTTGAAAACATCTCAGAAACAGGTAAACAATCAAAGCCAATTGTCGGTTCGTTTAGCTCCGGGTGGTGGTGCTTGTTTAATCTTTAAGAAATAAGAACTAAAAATAAAAAGCGACTGTTGATTCTCACGAATGAACAGTCGCTAGAAAAACGTTTGTTGGTTATTATTGTTTGTGAAAAATGAAATAACTAGTTGGAATAGCAACTTTACGGACATGAAAATGGCGTGAAGTTGCTGTTTTTATTATCTCCTATAACAGGCATCCCCATACCTTTTGCATCGATAATAAACAACAACTCACGCCATATCTCAATACTTTTGTTTATATCAAAATATTGTCGCGAGCTATTTGTTGTTATTATTTCGATGCAAAAAATAGGGAGTTTCGTTATAGGCGAAATAATAAAATGCTACCTTATGTTTTTTGTTGTTGTCCCATTACCACTGTAAGAGGCTTAAATCAACAACTATGCAAATATAACTATATTTTTATATATACAAAAAGAGTTACCTTTTAAAAGATAACTCTTTATATAATAAATGTGTAAGAATTAACGGATAAACAGCAATTCTCTGTATTTAGGTAATGGCCACATTTTATTGTCTACCATTAATTCCAATTCGTCAATATGATTACGAATCTCGTTTAGATACGGGATGACTGTATCATGGTAGGCAATTGCTCTGCTGCGTAAATCGGTTATGCGATTTGCCTTTTTACGCGCTTCAATCATTTCATCAGTCATACGGGTTACTGTATTGACATGTTGTGAAATCTTACGTACCAAACGGCGAGGCTCTGCTGATAACTCTTCATATTCTTCCGAATCAAAAGTGTCTTTTAGTTTGGTAATGTTGCTAAGTAAGAGGGATTGATAGTGTAGAACAACCGGAATAATGTGGTTCAAAGAGATGTCTCCTAAAACACGTGCTTCGATTTGTACCTTTTTGATATAGATTTCCCATTTTACTTCGTTGCGGGCCTCCAACTCTTTTCTACTTAATACGCCGGTCTCTTCAAACATTTGGATAACTTCCGGTTTCAAGTAGGCATCATATTGGATGGGAACACAATTTTCACAATCCAAGCCACGACGATCCGCTTCCTCTTTCCATTCATCTCCGTAACCATTACCATCGAAACGGATTGGTTTGGATTTTTTGATATATGCCTTTAATACTTCAAAGATGGCAGCCTCTTTACTTTTACCTTTTGCTCGTAAATCTTCAACATCCTGCTTGAATTGGCGAAGTTGGTAAGCTACTGCAGAGTTTAATGCTAACATTGCTGAACCACAGTTTGCTGATGAACCCAATGCGCGGAATTCAAAACGGTTTCCTGTAAATGCGAAAGGAGAGGTACGGTTACGGTCTGTATTGTCTAACAATAATTCAGGAATCTGTCCGAAACCTAAATGTAGACGTTTCTTATCATCGACCTCGATTGCATCTTCGATGGAACAGTTTTCAAATCGATCTAAGATTTCGGTGATTTGTGTTCCTAAGAATGAGGAGATAATAGCTGGTGGTGCTTCATTTGCTCCTAAGCGATAAGCGTTAGAAGCTGAGGCTATACTTGCTTTTAGTAAAGCATTATATTTGTAAACAGCCATTAATGAATTGACAACGAAAGTAATGAATCGTAGGTTGTCTTTTCGGTCTTTTCCCGGAGAGAAGAGATTGATACCTGTATCAGTCCCCATAGACCAGTTACAATGTTTACCTGAGCCGTTCACTCCCATAAAAGGTTTTTCGTGTAATAAAACTCGGAAATTATGACGGCTGGCAATACGCTTCATGACTGACATCAGTAACTGGTTGTGATCGTTTGCCAGGTTACATTCTTCGTAGATTGGAGCTAATTCAAATTGATTAGGGGCCACCTCATTGTGACGGGTCTTAACCGGAATCCCTAATTTGTAACATTCCGTTTCCAAATCTTTCATGAATTCCTGTACACGTGAAGGAATGGCACCGAAGTAGTGATCATCCAATTGTTGATTTTTGGCACTTTCGTGTCCGACTAATGTACGTTCAGTCAATGAAAGGTCTGGGCGAGCTGCGTATAGATCTTCATCAACCAAGAAATATTCCTGTTCCCATCCTAAATAGGTGGTAATCTTTTGCACATCTTCATTGAAATAGAGACAAACCTCTTTGGCTGCTTTATTAAGTGCTTCAATAGAACGAATCAGAGGTGTTTTGTAGTCCAATGCTTCACCGGTATATGCGATGAAAACAGTGGGGATACATAAAGTATCGTCTACGATAAAGGCCGGAGATGAGGGATCCCATGCAGAATAACCACGTGCTTCAAACGTATTACGAAGTCCTCCGTTGGGGAAACTTGAAGCGTCCGGTTCTTGTTGGGCAAGTAGCTTACCGCTGAATTCTTCAATCATACCGCCGTTTCCATCATGCTCTACAAAGGCATCATGCTTTTCAGCTGTACCATCAGTCAAAGGTTGAAACCAGTGTGTATAGTGTGTTACCCCCTTTTCCAAAGCCCACATACGCATACCGGCAGCGACATGATTGGCTATTTCACGATCGATAGGAGTTCCGTTGTCAATGGATTGGGTTAATGCTTTGAATGTTTCTTTTGAGAGATATTTTTGCATAGCCTTACGGTTGAAAACATTCTCTCCATAATACTCAGATACTTTTTGATTGGGAGTAATCGCTTCCACAGCCTTTCGGTTGGATGCTTTCTCCACTGCGTTAAAGCGTGAGATTGACATACCGTTTGTTTTAATGTTATTTGTGGTGCAAATTTACATGAAAACTTTTTTGTTTATATACATGTCGAAAAAAAACATTCTCTGCCTATGTTTGTTTACATTTATCGGCAGAGAATGTTTTTTGAATCAGCATCCCTTTTTATCGGAAGCTGAAGGATTCTTTTG
>JAFYOM010000171.1 GCA_017560165.1 Parabacteroides sp. | reverse complement strand
CAAACAGAACCTAAGTCAACACTTGTTCCATCATAAATGTGACAAGGAATTTCTGAGAGTTTTGCATAATATTCAACATCTTCAAGAATATCTTTAGGAGCATTTTGAGCAACAACAACAAGTTGGCCTTTTCCTAATTTTAAAGATTGAATTGATTTTTCAGAGCCTAAAGTCACATCACCTGTATCGACAGCAACTCTGATTCCTCTATCTACGTCCATCATCTAGCCTCCTATTCATTTTTTGCCATTTTGACACCGATTGATCCGGTACCAAGAGGTATTGGTTGTCCAATAATAATATTTTCGATGATACCAGTTAAATCATCCACTTCACCACGAATACTTGCGTTAAGCAAATGTTTACCGGTTTCTTCAAAAGCCGCACGTGCTAAAACACTTGATTTTTCACCACTAATACCATGTCTTCCAATGGATTTAACTTCTCCTTCTGAAGTCATGATATCTGCAACTAACATAATATGTCTTACATCAACAGTAAGCCCTTGTTCTGAGAGAGTATTATTCGCTTCATTAATAATTGATTGACGAGCTGCTTCAATACCTAAAACATCTTCAATCTCACGAATACTATTGGTAGTAGTCCTTCTAGCATCAATTCCTTCAAAAGATAAAATTTCCTTAAGATTGGATCCTTCTGTGTGAATAACCCATTCTTCATCTTTACGAATAATAACCTTACCGATCTTTTTAACACCACTGATTTGTAAATCACGAACTTTATCAGCTAATAAACGGAGATTACGGATTCTGTGTCTTTCCTCTCCATCCTGTTTAGGCTTGATTATTATAAGATTTCCATTAATTTCAGGCTTATCTTTCTTGAAGTCAGATTCTATTTTTTGAATAATATCCTCTTTAACAAGTCTTCTTTCTTCAATTTTTTTATCTGATAATGTAGCTTCAACCTGCATTTCAGCATAATTCAAATTAAAGTCATCAAGAATATCGTTAATAGTACTTTTACCAATTTTATTAGCTAAAGTCTTAACAAATTCTTCATCATAACGTTTGTCCTCTTCGAAATAAATATCCATTGTAGGAGTTGCAATATCTTTTCTTGCATCAACAATTTCAATAAGTCTTGGAAGACCCAATGTTACGTTTAATTCAGTAACCCCTGCATAGTGAAAAGTACGCATAGTCATCTGAGTACCTGGTTCACCAACAGATTGTGCAGCTACTGTTCCAACAGCCTCTCCAGCTTCAACATGAGCTCGGTCATAGGCAGTTTTTAATTTGTCTGCAAGTTTGTCTAACTCATCATCAGTTAAATCACGACGAGTATAAGCATTTGCCAAATCTTCAACATAACCCTTAGGGAATTCAATACCTTTATCAGATAAAACTTTTAAAACCTTGTCGATGATGCTAATATCATTGATAATGTTTTCAAAGTCCTCATCTGAAACCTGATTACTATTTAATTTTTCAAAAATGTTTTTGATATAATAATAATCCAACATTTCAATATCGTTTTCCTCTAGAACTCCTGAAAATTCAACAAAATCCATATTAAATTGATTTAATAATTCACAAACTAAATTAATATTTTTAAACTTAGCAATTATTTCTTCAAAGATTTCATCAGTAATATCAATTGAATCATAATCCACTAAAATATTTTTAATATCATAACCGTCTGGAATGCAAATATTACGCTCTTCCAAAGTATTTTGCACTTTTTCAATTAATTCATCCATATTTACACCCCTTATTTACCTTCCTGAGATACTTCACTAGATTTTTCTTCTAATTTAATCTCTTCTATAAGTTTATCTAAGTTTGCTGCTATACCAAAGTCACTTTTGGCCGGATCTACACCGTCATCACCAAAGATTCTCTGGACAACATTACTTTGATTATCAGTTACAAGTCCTGATGGTTTTACCTGTAAATCTTGAAGTGCGTTTACAAGTCTTCTTTGCATATAACCGGATTGTGCTGTACGAATCGCAGTATCTACAAGACCTTCCCTTCCTCCCATAGCGTGGAAGAAGAACTCAATTGGGTCAAGACCTGATTTATAACTTGAATGTACAAATCCTTTTGCCTTTGCCCCCAATTCGTTTCTTTTGAAGTGAGGCAAGGTTCTTTCAATGTAACCCCTGTGGATACGTCCACCCCTAACTGCCTGCTGACCTACACAGGAAGTAATCTGTGTCAAGTTCAACATGGATGCCCTAGCACCGGTACGTGCCATTACAACAGAGTGGTTGTGTTCCATAGTCAAGTAATCTTCTGCAATTTCACCAGATTTATCCCTAGCTTCCCCGAGAACCTGCATGATTCTCATTTCCAAAGTTTCTTCTAAACTTCTACCAGGCAAAGCATCAAGGAAACCTTCGTTATAAGCGTCAATTAACCTATCTACTGTTTCTTCGGATTTTTGTAAGTGCTCATTAATCCTGTCTTGAGCTTCTTCCGGAATTTCTTCGTCATTTAAACTTGTTGTAATACCGGTTACCATGATTCCACAGATAGCCAAGTCAGTGGATCTGTCTAAGAATTCTTTAGCTCTTCCAGGACCATATTCCTTAACAATTTTATCTAAAATTTGACCGGACATGGATCCGTATGCTTTTTCGTCAACAACACCATGTTTTAGGATACCGTTTT
>JAFYOM010000170.1 GCA_017560165.1 Parabacteroides sp. | reverse complement strand
TCTTCGATGGTGAGATGTCTGTTGGTATGACCTTAGGTGGCTATTTAGGCTTCCTGTTGCTGGGTCTGGCCTTCATCTCTATTGGTATGTTTATCTCTGCTTTGACGGAAAACCAGTTGATCGCAGCGGTTGTTACCATCGGCGTGTTCTCTTTGCTGAACTTGACCGAAGGTATTCAGGGAACCTTCCCCACCTCTCGTTATTTCTCTCTGATCGTATTGATCCTGTTGGCAGCGATTTTGCTGGCTATCATTTATCGTGCGATTCGCGATCTGAAAGTAACCGGTATGGTAGGTGCTGGTCTTTTAGTGCTGATCGGTGTAACATTCCTGATCTGGCCCGCATCTTACGAAGGTTTGATTGCAAATATCATGAGCTCTCTGTCCATCTTTGAGCGTTATGCATCTATGTTCTATGGTTTGTTTGACTTTGGACATATCGTGTTCTTTATTTCACTCATTATTTTCTTCCTGTATATTACCTATCAGGTAGTTGAGAAGAAGAGATGGAGCTAATAGGAGGACGCTGACATGAAAAAATTTAGCTATAGAAGCTCCATGAAAAACAAAAAGAGCTTGAAATATGGTGGATATGCCACCGTAACCACCATCGTATTATTGACCGCATTGGTTCTGACCAATGTACTGTTCAATTTGCTTGGTTGGGAAGTGGACTTGACGGTTGAGAAATTATATACTCCCAGTGAAGTTACCGAAGAAATTCTGGACGGCCTGGAAGAGGATATTACTATCTACGGTCTGTATAATACCGGTACCGAAACCACGAACACTAACAAAAACGTTATTACTCTGGTAAATGAGTATTGCGATCTGTGCGATTATCTGTCTTTCGAGACCGTGGATCCGCTGCAGAATCCTACTTTCACCAGTAAATACTTGGCAGATTCGACTCTGGATAATGGTAGTTTGATTGTTGTGAATGAAGTGACCGGAAAGTTTAAAACTATTCCGATCAGCAACATGTATGAAGTTACCACAGATTATGAATACCTGCTGCAGAATATCACCGGTTTCACCGCTGAAAATGAGCTGACCAATGCGATCCTGTATGTAACACTGGAACAGGTTCCTACCTTGTATGAGTTGGATGGTCATAGCGAAGCCAAATTGGATGACAACTATGTTGAATATTTGGGTTATGCAAACTATCAGGTAGAAAGCATGAACATCGTTCTGGATCAGATCAATGAGATCAAAGCAACGGAACACACCGTTATTTTGGTTAACAATCCTCAGACAGATCTGGATGAAAACGAATATAACATTCTGCTGAACTACATGGAAACCGGTGGCCGCATGATCTTTATGGCAGCCAATAACACTCCGGATCTTCCGAACTTCTCCAAGCTGTTGTCTCGTTATGGTTTGAGCATTCAGACCGGTACCATGTACGAGCGTAATATGAACTATTACTATCAGTACTGCAACGTATTGAAGCCTGAAATTTCCAGAGACAGCGAAGTATCTGCTTACTTGGTAGAAGATACTAACAACTATGTAATTATGCTGGCACCTGCTGCAATTGAAATCAGCGAAGAGAGAAGCTCTCGTATTTTGGTTGAGTCGCTGCTGACCACTTCGGAAGATGCCATTATTAAGGGTGAAGGTAACCCCCTGAGCTCTACCGATTATCAGGAAGGCGATTTGACCGGTCCCTTTAATCTGTGTGTAACCGCAGAAGAAACCCTGAGCTTGAATGATGGAACCGTAGCTACCAGTAAGCTGGCGGTTGTTGGTTCTTCTGACTTCATCAATGTGGAAGAAAATCAGTTTGTTACCACCGGTAACTATAAGCTGTTTACCTTGATCTGCGACAGCATGCAGGATGTGGCAAGCACCTTGTCGATCAGCACGAAGTCTTTGGAAGAAGGCATGATTTCTTCTACTGCGGCTGACTTCCTGTTCTATGGTGCCTTGTTCACCATCGTAATTCCGGCTGCTATTATGATCACCGGTATTGTGATTTGGGTACGGAGGAAGCATCGCTAATGTCTAAGGGAAAACGATTGATTTTAATGGCGGTGGGTCTGCTGGTTTTGGTAGCAGCAGTCATCGGCTTGACAAAGTACAACGAGTATAAAGCTTCTTTGGAACCGGAAGAGTCTTTTACCTCTGTTGTTTTAAAGAATCTGTTTGAAAATGAAAAATCCAATATTGAATCGATCAACCTGTTGACGAAAGAAGATTCGATTACCTTGATTCCTTACAGCAC
>JAFYOM010000169.1 GCA_017560165.1 Parabacteroides sp. | reverse complement strand
ATATCATCATTTTGCTCCTTTTCCCCTGCATGTTCACGTACATTTTGCAAAATAATCTCAATTAATTCTCTTACATTTTTATGCTTAGATTCTTTTATTAGGTTCAACAAACGATCTTCAGAGAACAACTCTAATGCTGTATTCTCAGCTTCTGTCACTCCATCGGTATATAAGAATAAAGTACTTCCGTTATCCAATAGAACTTCTTCACCCTCATAAGGAAAATCGGCAAACAATCCTAAAGCCAAATTAGGTTTGACATTCATATAAGAGACTTCTCCCCTCTTTGTCAATAACAACGGAGCATTATGACCAGCATTACAATAACGCAATTTACCTGAAGTCAAATCCAAGATCCCTAAAAAAGAGGTCACAAACATATTAGATTCATTCGTTTCAGCCACAGCATTATTCAAAGAACTGACGATAGCAGCTGGATCATCAAAATAAACCGTTTGTGTTCTAAACAACCGACATGTAACAGCCATTATCAACGAAGCAGGAACTCCTTTTCCTGAAACATCTCCTATAATAAAATAAAGCTTATTATCCCTTAAAAAGAAGTCATATAAATCACCACCAACCTCTTTTGCAGATATTAGTGTAGCATATAGATCGAAATCCTTTCTTTCCGGAAAAGGAGGAAATACTTTCGGCACCATCCCCATCTGTATTTCACTTGCAATACGTAATTCACTCTCTATACGTTCCTTCTTTGCAGTCGTAAACTTCAACTCTTCCATATAAGACAGCAATGATTTCTGCATAAAAGCAAACGAATCAGACAAACTTTGCATCTCATCTCTACTTTTTATCTTTGGTAAAGCAGCCTTAAAATTCCCTTCTGCAACCTGAATAGCAGCCAAAGAAAAATCCCTCAAAGGTGTAGTCAATCGTTTAATCGTATAATATCCAAAAGCGACTAGCAATAACAGCCCTAAGATAAAAATGAATAAAACGACATGCTTCATTTTTTCCACTCCAGAAAACACATCCGAATAAGGAGCAACAACAGCAACAGACCATCCGGTTGATTTGACTGGAGCATAAAATACATATGAAAGAAGACTATCATTCTGCAGAGAATGCATCGCTGTTTTTCCTTCAATCATCCCACGACCAATTTCTTCCACAACCGACTTTTCCTCCATATTTAAAGTCGCAGTAAAAATCGTCTCATTCAAAATACGTTCCTTCCTTCGGTGTACAATATAAGTACCACCACGTCCTAACATTATATTATAGGAATTAGGATAAAGCTTGATTGATTTAACATAATCAGCCAACCAATTTAACGAGATATCAGCCGTAAATATGGCATACATTTTACCATTCTTATCATACAAAGGATATGAATAGGTGGTCATCATCATCTCTCCACCGCCCTCATCATAGTAGGGTTCACTCCAATATGGTTTATTCAATAATTTAGGGATTTGATACCAATCATAATAATGATAATCATAAAGTTCCGTTCCTAACTGTTTACTCTTTATCGAATCACCTTCCCGATAGGAATAAGGAGCATACATAACTCCCTTTTCCGGATAGAATGAAGGCTCAAAAGCAATACTACTACCAAAAATAAATGGATTATTCTCTAACAATCTACGTGTAGCACCATACATATAATCCGATTCTTCGACATGCTTAGAAATAATCCATGACATATTCTCCACTGCAACCTCTACTAAATCCAAGACATTCTCTATTTTCAAGATAGCATTTGAGACTGTACTTTGTGCATGTTTTGAAGCCTCCTCCTCTACCTCTGCACGAGCGGAATCATAATAAACCCAAAAAGTCAAGATAAAGACGAAAGCCGAAACTAAAAATATAAAAAAACTCAAACGAGCAGAAAACGAACGAAACAAATTGAAGTATTTCAAATTCATAATCCTTCTCCTCCTTTCAATTGTTCAATTGTAACCTCTTTTTTTATATGCTTATTCTTCAATAGAATATGACTTAACTTTTGAACTTTTTCAGAATTAAGTTCAAAAGATGGGACTCCATTTTCTTGATCACATTGCAAACGAAGCACTTCTGCCAACATCCATTTTTGAATTGTTCGATTGGTTGCTATTTTATCATTCTGAATATACTTCATCACAATATCCAAAGCCTTATCTGGATTTTCTGCACACCACCGCCATCCTCTCTTAGATGCCTCAGCAAAAGCTTTCACCTTCTCTTTATTCTGATGATAGAAATCAGAGGTTACATATAAACCATCTTCCGGAATATCATACCCTTCTTCTGATAAATAAAAAACTTTTTTAGGTACAAAACCTGATGCTTTAATTTGAAGATATTCATTATAACTAGTAGCTAATGTAGCATCAATTGCCCCGGATATAAACAAATTAATATTCTGTATAAATGGTATCCATTCAATATTCAAGTTTCGTTCCTCATTAGCAATTAACCCCAACTCACCAAACCCAACTTTCCAAACACCAACCTTTTTATTTCGTAAATCTTCAAAAGTTTGAATATCATCATACCGAGGGACTATTACTTGTGAACAATGTTGAGATGTCTGAAGCACATGAACAAAAGATAATCCTTGATCTATCGCATTCATTGCCTGTAATAAATTCATCGTTATTATCTGACAACTACCTTCTAACAAATGATAGACAGCAGAATAAGATGTCGAAGGATGTTTAATCACCACATCCAAACCTGCATCCTTATAAAAACCTTTATCCAATGCCACATAATAACCGGCAAACTGGCTCTGTGCAGT
>JAFYOM010000168.1 GCA_017560165.1 Parabacteroides sp. | reverse complement strand
GTGATTGAAATAGGAAGTGATGTTCATGATGAGATTTGTGGTGTGTTAGCTCTATCGTTGGCAAAGGCGACAGCTATTCCTGTTGGAAAAAGGCTTTCTGTTGAAGAAATGGATCATTTGATAGCGTCTCTGTTTTCTTGTCCGGAATACCAATTAACACCAGATGGAAAGACGATTGTTTCTAAATTGACAGATGAAGAGTTGAAAAATCGTTTTAAATAACGATGAATACAATATTCTTAAGCGTTTTGAGAAGGGATAAGTTGTTATTTGTTTAATAGGACTATCCTAGCAATGGGAAACCGGTTCTTTTCGGATCTGCTATGTGTAAAATAAATGTTAATTATATATAAATTAGAGGAAGAAAACGTTTGTGATACGGGAACAAATATGTACCTTTGCAACGTTTTAGCGTGGAGAGTGCGAAAATAGGGCGTAACTAATTGAAACACCGAATTTAAAGTACTCTTTAGAGGTTAAAAAGAATATAGATAATTTATAATAATAACACAATCAAGGTTTAAAAAAAGAAAAAAATGCCTACAATTCAGCAATTAGTTAGAAAAGGAAGGGAAACTTTGGTGGAAAAAGGTAAATCACCTGCGTTGGATTCATGTCCTCAAAGACGTGGTGTTTGCGTACGTGTTTACACTACAACACCGAAAAAACCTAACTCTGCAATGCGTAAAGTAGCGAGAGTACGTTTAACAAATGGAAAAGAAGTAAACTCTTACATTCCGGGAGAAGGACACAATTTGCAAGAACACTCAATCGTGTTGGTACGTGGTGGTCGTGTGAAAGACCTTCCAGGTGTGCGCTATCACATTGTACGTGGAACTTTGGATACTGCTGGCGTAAATGGACGTACTCAGAGACGTTCTAAATATGGTGCTAAGCGTCCGAAACCAGGACAGGCAGCTGCAGCAGCTAAAGGAAAGAAGAAGTAATTAGTTACATCCCTTCAAACTGAGAATTAAATTAAGTATTAAAGCTGGTTTGAGTTATTTGGATAGGCTATAGGTTGAGTAAATGGTTCAGCGGAACCGTTGAAGACGATTAAGGCAACCAAGAACAAGAACAAAATTTTTTTAAGACAAATGAGAAAAGCAAAACCAAAGAAAAGACAGGTATTACCAGATCCTGTTTTCGGTGATGTTAAGGTTACGAAGTTCGTTAACCATTTGATGTATGATGGCAAGAAAAATACTGCCTTCGAAATTTTTTATTCCGCTTTGGAAACTGTTAAGGCTAAATTGCCTAATGAAGAAAAGTCTGCTTTAGAAATTTGGAAAGCTGCGCTTGACAATATTACTCCTCAAGTCGAAGTTAAATCTCGCCGTATCGGTGGTGCTACTTTCCAAGTACCTACTGAAATCCGCCCGGATCGCAAAGAATCAATTTCAATGAAAAATCTTATCATCTTCGCTCGTAAGCGTGGTGGTAAAACTATGGCTGATAAGTTGTCTGCAGAAATTGTAGATGCTTTCAATAACCAGGGTGGTGCATTTAAAAGAAAAGAAGATATGCACCGTATGGCAGAAGCTAACCGTGCATTCGCTCACTTCAGATTTTAATTTATAAAGGCTTAGAAAGAATATGGCAAACAACGATAAGCATTTGGTGTTTACAAGAAACATCGGTATCATGGCTCACATCGACGCTGGTAAAACAACTACTTCAGAACGTATTTTGTTTTATACTGGTTTGACTCATAAAATTGGTGAGACTCATGATGGTACTGCTACAATGGACTGGATGGCTCAGGAGCAGGAACGTGGTATTACTATTACCTCTGCTGCTACTACTACATTCTGGAACTATTTAGGCAACCGTTATAAAATCAACTTGATCGATACTCCGGGACACGTTGACTTTACAGTTGAAGTTGAACGTTCTTTGCGTGTATTGGACGGTGCTGTTGCTACTTTCTGTGCTGTAGGTGGTGTAGAACCTCAGTCTGAAACTGTTTGGCGTCAGGCTGATAAATATAATGTACCTCGTATCGGTTATGTAAACAAAATGGACCGTTCAGGTGCAAACTATTACGAAGTTGTTCGTCAGATGAAGGAAATCTTAGGCGCAAATCCTTGTCCTATTCAAATTCCTATCGGTGCTGAGGAAACTTTTAAAGGTGTTGTTGACTTGATCAAGATGAAAGCAATCTTCTGGCATGATGAATCAATGGGAGCTGAATATTCAGTAGAAGAAATCCCAGCTGATTTGCAAGCAGAAGCAGAAGAATGGCGTGATAAAATGTTGGAAGCATTAGCTGAATGTGATGATGCTATTATGGAAAAATACTTTGAAGATCCTTCTTCTATTACAGAAGATGAAATCAAAGCAGCTATCCGTAAAGGTACATTGGCTATGCAGATCAACCCGATGACTTGTGGATCTTCTTTCAAGAACAAAGGTGTTCAAACATTGTTGGATGCAGTTTGTGCATTCTTGCCATCTCCAGAAGATACTCCAGCTATCGAAGGTACAGATCCTTCTGACTCTGAAAAAGTAATCATTCGTAAACCGTTGTCTGAAGAACCATTGACAGCTTTGGCATTTAAGATCGCTACAGACCCTTATGTAGGTCGTTTGTGTTTCTTCCGTGTATATGCTGGTGTAATGAATGCAGGTTCTTATGTTTTGAATACTCGTTCAGGAAAGAAAGAACGTATCTCACGTTTGTTCCAGATGCACTCAAACAAACAAAATCCGATGGAAGCTATCGGTTGTGGTGATATTGGTGCAGGTGTTGGTTTCAAAGATATCCGTACAGGTGATACTTTGTGTGATGAAAACAATCCAATCACTTTGGAATCTATGGAATTCCCAGAACCAGTTATTGGTATCGCTGTAGAACCTAAAACTCAGAAAGACTTGGATCGTTTGGGTATGGGATTGGCTAAATTGGCTGAAGAAGACCCAACATTCCGTGTTCAGACTAACGAAGAAACAGGTCAGACTGTAATTAGTGGTATGGGTGAGCTTCACTTGGATATCATTATCGACCGTTTGAAACGTGAGTTTAAGGTTGAATGTAATCAAGGTAAACCTCAGGTTACTTATAAAGAAGCTATTACTAAGTCTGTTGAACTTCGTGAAGTTTACAAGAAACAGTCTGGTGGTCGTGGTAAATTTGCTGATATCATTGTTCGTATTGAACCGGCTGATGAAGGATTTGAAGGAACACTTCAATTTATTGACGAAGTGAAGGGTGGTAACGTTCCTAAAGAATTTATCCCTTCTGTTCAGAAAGGTTTCGAAAAAGCAATGAAGAATGGTGTGTTGGCTGGTTATTCATTAGACCAATTGAAGGTTACTTTGATGGATGGTTCTTATCACCCAGTTGACTCTGACCAGTTGTCTTTCGAAATCGCAGCACTTCAGGCATTCAAGAATGCTTCTGAAAAGGCAGGTCCTGCTTTGATGGAGCCGATCATGCAGATGGAAGTTGTAACTCCGGAAGAAAGCATGGGTGATGTAATCGGTGACTTGAATAAACGTCGTGGACAGGTTGAAGGTATGGAAACAAGCCGTACAGGTGCTCGTATCGTTAAAGCAAAAGTTCCATTGGCTGAAACTTTCGGTTATGTAACAGCTTTGCGTACTATCACTTCAGGTCGTGCAACATCTTCAATGCAGTTCTCGCACTATGCTCAGGTTTCTACATCTATCGCTAAGCAAGTGTTGACAGAAGTTCAAGGTCGTGCTGATTTGATCAAATAATTTAGAAACATATATACAATATGAGCCAAAAGATCAGAATTAAATTAAAGTCTTACGATTATTCTCTTGTAGATAAATCTGCAGAGAAAATCGTGAAGACGGTTAAGGCTACCGGTGCTGTTGTTAGTGGCCCGATAC
>JAFYOM010000167.1 GCA_017560165.1 Parabacteroides sp. | reverse complement strand
AAGAAACCATAGTAATAAGAAGAAGCACCATTACCATCGATCCAACCTAAGATACATTCAGGGTTGATTGCGATATAGTTGAATGCATTATCTGATGCCATTACATCTTTTGTTCCAGCCTGCAAAGCATCGAAATCCTGTTGTTTCACACCGTAGTTTGCTTCAGCGATGAAGTTCGGATAGTGAGCCAAGATATCTGTACATGCTGTAATCGCTGCAGCATAGTTACCTGTCCACATTGCAACACGCGCTTTCAAATATTGAGCAACACCTAAGTCAATATCATTTGTAGCGCCGGTTGTATAACCACCATCACCTGTAGCTGCTTCTTTAAACAATGCAATTGCTTCATCCAAGTCATCATTGATGAATTTATAAGTTTCATCAGATGTAGAAGGAGCTACCGGATCATTAATTCCATAAGTAGTATAGATAGGCATACCTTCGCCACCTTTACCACCATGCAAATAAGCCTTCTGATAACGTTCCATAAACAACATATAAGCGTATGCACGTACACACAAAGCAGAAGCACGACCGTTCTTTACCTTTTCTGTACCTTTTTGTGCCACTTCACTTGATACAATAGACAATACCTTATTCGCATTAGTCAAAGCATCACAAGGAAGTGCCCAGAATGCATAGTTGTGACCTGTTTTACCTTGGTCATCTCTCCATGGTTGATAATCCGGAGATAAGTTATAGCTCTGCAAATAGAAGTTACCAGTAACTGTAGCGTTAATCTGTTCACCTACTACAACATCATTTGCACGGCTCACCAACATAAGTTCCTGACCGTCGATGCTGTTGATTGCGTTACCAGAATAACCGTTATAACTTGCATTCAAACGCAAGTTACCTTCCAAGCTTGCACACATCGCTTCGATAATAACATCCTTCTTTGCTTGATCCTGTGCTTTATCACTGTTCAAGATCGTAAGAATATCTTCATCGACAAAGTTTTGAGGACGCTGATCCAATTCAGATGCACATGAAGCTAATCCTGCGCATGCAACGAATGCCAATCCCCATTTTTTACCTGTTGCTATATAATTTTTCATAATCTTATATTCTCTTTGTTTTTCAATTTTATTAGAATGTTACATTAACACCGACAGAGATTGTACGCATAGTAGGATAAGCATATGCATCCACTTCCATACCACCGATCAAAGACATACTTGGGTCGATACCCTTCGCTGCAGAAACCATGAACAAGTTATCACCTGATACATAAACACGTGCATTGCTGATCAAAGCTTTCTGAGTGATTGATTTAGGCAATGTATAACCTAAAGTAAGGTTCTTTACACGTAAATAAGATGCATTAAACAAAGACATATCTGTATACATCCAAGAACCAACCATTGTACCTTCTACATAACCTGAACCAGTGTAATACCATTGCATTGGGAACTGAGCACTAGTGTTTTCCGGAGTCCAAGTATTACCAATCAAACTTTGTGATTGTACATAAGTACGAGAATAAATTGAAGAACCTTTATATAAGTTTTCTGCATAGTCACGGCTGAAGAAGTAACCACCCAACTGGAATGCCAATACAGCAGTGAAGTCGAAATCTTTATATTTCAATGTAGTATTCAAACCACCGATCAATTTAGGAATTGCACTACCTACTTCATATTTAGAAGCCAAGTTTGTGTTTGTTGTAGTTACATCTTCACCAATTGCTTTATCTGTAAATCTACCGGCTGCATGGTCATCAGCATCTACACGGTGATAATACAAAGGCGTACCTGAGTTCTGATCAACACCTGCATATTTACGGATGTACAAGTTATACCAGTCACGACCTACACCACGCAAGTAGAAACCACCACCTTGAGCAGCTGATGCACCCTGTGCACTCCAACCTTCAGAGTTTGCTTCATAAGTACCTGCAGGTAACATGTTGTTATCAGGAATTGAACCTTCCGGTACGCTTGCCAATACAGTCTTGTAATGAGTTCCGTTCAAACTTACGTTCCAAGTCCAATCTTTTGTACGGATGATGTCTGCACCAATTTCAAATTCGATACCACGGTTACGGATACCAGCTTCGTTAGCCTGTAATGAAGCCTGACCTGTTGCCATCAAAGATACCGGTTTGTTATAGAATGAGTTGGTTGTCAAACGGTTGTAGAAGTCTAATGTAGCTGTCAAACGGCTGTTCAAGAAAGACAAGTCCAAACCAACGTCCCAAGTCTGAGTTTCTTCCCATGTCAACTTATCGTTAACCATACCACCCATACTTACTGTCCAAACACCGTTAGGAGTACCTGTACCACCAGAAGTCTGAGTATATTGAGAACCTACAGACCATGTACGGAAACCACTGTAACGACCAACACCTGAAGCATTACCAATCACACCGTAGCTAGCACGAAGTTTACCATTGTCTAACCAGCTTTCTGTATCTTTCATGAATTCTTCAGCAGTGAATCTCCAACCACCACCAACTGACCAGAATACACCCCATTTGTCTACTTTAAACTTAGAAGAACCGTCGGCACGTACTGATGCTGATGCATAGTATTTGCTCTTATAGTCATAGTTCACACGACCTAAGTAAGATTCCATTACTTCAGCTTGTTCACTTGCACTCGGAGTAGTCATACCGTAAGCACCTGTATATTTACCTACGAAGTTATAAGGGCTAACGAAACCTGGCATAAATTCGTATGCTGTACCGTATTGAACAGTCTTAACAGTAAACTTATTGAACTCATGAAGAGCCATCGCATCGATGTTGTGATCTTTGATTGATTTGTTGTAGCTCAACATCACCTGAGAGTTCAAGTTCTGATAGTTAAAGCTATATTTTGAATAACCACCTTTGTTCTTATCACGACCAACCAAAGACTGAGTGTAACGAGTACGGTCAAGGATGTTCTGGTCGAAACCTAATGTACCACGCAATTTGAAATCTTTCAAGAAAGAAATTTCACCATAAACACGGCTAGTCCAAGCATCTTTAGAGTCCATACGTTTGTCATTAGCCTGAGAATAGATGATATCGGTTGCACCGTAGTTCTGGTCTACCGGTCCTAGAGGAGAATAAGTACCACCTGCCAAGAAGTGATGGTTAGTACCGGTTACAGAGTTATAGATGTAGTTACCGTTTGCATCATATGCATATACAGGAACGTTTGCATTGTGACCGTTGATGAAACGCATTACGTTACCTTGGTTAGAACCCGCATCTGAACGACCATAAGTCAAAGCCATTGATTGAGTGTTTGTCTTAGCGTATGACATCTGAGCACCCATCTTAAACCAAGAGAATACGTCAGCGTCTACACTTGCACGACCGCTGTAACGGCTAAACTTAGAGTTTTCGATGAAAGAAGGATCTGACAAATAACCCAATGAAGCGAAGTATTTAACTTTTTCGCTACCACCGTTGATACTTACGTCATATTGTTGACGGAAACCGGTCTTCAACAATTCATCAGCATAAGAATCTTCGTAAAGCAATACTGCGTTCGGGTTGATTTTACCGTCTGTTCCAACCAAATAAGCACCTGTCATAGTAGAAGAAGCTTTTGAACCAGATCCAGTAGGAGTATAGATAGCGCCCGGAACGTTGTAAGCCATGTAGTTACCTAAGTTGTTACGTCCGAAAGAAGTTTCACTACCGATATAGTCAAACAAGTGCTGGCTAGCAAATTCAGCAGCCTGTTCGTGTGAATAGTTCGGGTTCTTTACATTAGTATAAAGAGAACCATCAGCACTAACACCTGGGTTACCAGTTCCGTTTACACCATAACGATAAGAGTTGTAAACTGACTTCCAAGCATATTCATAGTAATCAGCTGCGTTGTCGATACCTCCGAAGTTAAAGTTACCGATAGAGTTCCAACCCCAACGGCCGCTGAATTGAACTTGTGCTGTACCTGATTTACCTTTCTTAGTAGTAACCAAAACAACACCGTTCGCACCACGAGAACCGTAAAGAGCTGTAGAAGCAGCATCCTTCAATACTGTAATGTTTTCAATATCAGAAGAGTTCAATGTTGACAATGGGTCAGCACCATCTGCGTATGTTACAGGAACACCGTCGATTACGATCAAAGCATTCGCTGCATCAGCATTTGTAGAACCGATACCACGTACACGGATACCACCGTCAAAACCCGGCTGACCGTCAACTGCTGAAACCTGCAAACCAGGGATAGCACCTTCCAACGCTTTTGTTGCAGAAGATGTACTCTGAGTTGTCAAAATTTTAGAGTCGATAGAAGAGATAGAACCGGTCAAGTCTTTCTTCTTCTGTGTACCGTAAGCAACAACTACAACTTCTTCTAGTTGTTCAGAATCTTCAACCATTGTTACGTTAATAACTTTCTGGTTGCCAACTACTACCTCTATTGGTTTGAAACCAATGTAAGAGAATTCAAGAACTGCCTTACTTCCACCTGGAACATCAGGAAGAGAATAAGTACCATCACCTAATGTCATTGTACCAACGGTTGTACCCTTAACAACGACATTCACACCCGGTAATTCGAAACCTGTGTTATCGACTACCTTTCCCGAGATCGAAACTTGGGCAAATGCTGAGAATCCTACAAATAGGAAACATAGCATGAATAGAATTCGATTTCTCATAATTACTAAATTTAAAATCACTAAATTATTTTAGGTCAAACGATTTCATCTTTAAATAGCATCAAGACTTAGTCCAAAAATGGCGTTCTTTTCTCTATTTTTACGAATTGAAGTACAAATAAACAAACAAATCATAAAAATTGCAATTATAAATTAAGCCATTTTCACAATCCTGCTTTACAACATATTTTATAAAAATAAAAAAGGCCATCCTTTTTTAAGAACGGCCTTCCCTTTTTTATCTGTTTTTATCAATCTTCAGACTGAGTAGCTTCGTATGCTTTCAACAATTTATCTTGAACATCAGACGGTACTAATTCATAGCTAGCAAACTTCATTGTGAATGAAGCACGTCCACCTGTGATAGAGCTCAATGAAGTTGAATAAGTAGACATCTCTTTCAAAGGAACTTTAGCTAACAACTTTTCATATCCCTTTTCACTATTCATACCCATGATCAATGCACGGCGACCTTGCAAGTCACTCATCACGTCACCTAGATAATCAGCAGGAACAGAAACTTCCACATCATATACCGGTTCCAAAATTTTTGGACCTGCTTCTTTAAATGCAGCACTGAAAGCATTACGTCCGGCCAACATAAATGAGATTTCATTACTATCTACCGGGTGCATCTTTCCATCATAAACAATGATACGTACATCACGAGCATAAGAACCTGTCAACGGACCCTGTTCCATACGTCCCATGATACCTTTTAAGATTGCCGGAAGGAAACGAGCATCGATTGCACCACCAACGATACTATTAATGAATACCAATTTACCACCCCAATCCAATTCTACAGTTTGAGTATCACGCACACTGATCTTATATTCTTGGCCACCGAAACGATAAGTATCAGGAGCCGGCATACCTTCATAATAAGGTTCAATAATCAAATGAACTTCACCGAACTGACCTGCACCACCAGATTGTTTCTTATGACGATAGTCTGCACGAGCCGCCTTTGTAATTGTTTCACGATACGGAATCTTCGGTTCGAAATATTCGATAGGCAACTTATCGTTATTTTCAATTCTCCATTTCAATGTACGAAGGTGGAATTCACCCTGACCTGAAATAATAGTCTGTTTCAATTCTTTTGACTGTTCGATTACCCATGTTGGATCTTCTTCACGCATACGCATCAAGATTTCCATCATCTTTTCAGCATCCGCCTCGTTCACCGGCTTAATTGCACGACGATATTTTGGATCCGGATATTTAATGAAATCAAAACGATAATCACAACCTTTACCGTTCAATGTATTACCGCGACGAACATCTTTCAATTTTACAGTTGCACCAATATCACCGGCAACCATTTCAGTCACTGCACTACGAGTTTGTCCGGCCACAGAGAACAACTGAGCGATACGTTCTTTTGAACCACGATCTGCATTCAATAGGTCATCACCCTCTTTTACCTTACCTGAAATCACTTTGAAATAAGAAACCTGTCCGATATGCGGTTCTACAGTTGTCTTAAAGAAGAACAAACTTGTTGCGCCATCTGATTCAGGAGTCACTTCAATACCGGTAGTAGTTACAGGACGAGGCATCTTATCTGTACAAGGCACTACATTACCCAAGAATTCCAATGTACGACGTACACACATATCACGACCTGCGCATACACAGAATACAGGGAACATACCGCGAGTCACCAAACCTGCACGGATACCAGCACGCATATCATCTTCACTCAACGTACCTTCTTCGAAGAATTTTTCCATCAAGACATCATCATGTTCAGCAGCAGCTTCAACCAATGCTTTGTGAAGCTCCATCGCTTTATCCATTTCTTCTTCTGGAATTTCCAATACATCAGGAACACCACCTTCCGGTTTCCAACGATACATCTTCATCTTCAACACGTCAACAACCGCATTGAAAGAAGCACCGGTAGATACAGGATATTGAATAGGAACAATCTTACCACCCCATTGATCACGCAATTGAGCGATTGTACCATCATAATCAGCCTTATCATTATCCAACTGGTTTACAACGAAGATAACCGGTTTATGAAATTGCTCTGTATAACGGAACTGGTTGATAGTACCCACTTCCACACCGTATTGAGCGTTCAACACCATCAAAGCAGTATCTGTTACATTCAAAGCTGAAACAGCACCACCGATAAAGTCATCAGAACCCGGACAGTCAATAAAGTTCAACTTTCTGCCTTGCCACTCAACACTGAAAACGGTCGAGAACACAGAGTAGCCATACTCTTTCTCAACCGGGAAATAATCGCTGACAGTATTTCCTGCTTCTACACTACCGCGACGTTTAATCACTCCACCCTCGTAAAGCATCGCTTCTGCGAGAGTGGTTTTCCCAGAGCCAGAACTTCCCAAGATAGAGATGTTCTTAATTTCATTAGTTTGGTATACTTTCATGATATCAATGTTTTAAATTTATATTAAACCATAAAAAAATCCGTTATTTTGAAACGGAGCCGCAAAGTACGCATTGTCAATGAGATAACCAATTTTAACCAATCTGTTTTTAAACCATGTTGTGCAACATTATTGTTATAATTAACAGATTAAAAGAAAGATAATCATCCCTTCTTTTGAATTTTGCCTACCTTTGTCATGAAAAAAGTTTACTCATGGCTGGTTTATACATACACATTCCTTTTTGTGCCAAACGTTGTCTATACTGTGACTTCTTCTCCAATACTGAGATAAAATATAAAGCATCTTACATCCAGGCAATTATCGAAGAGATGAAGCAACGACAAGGATATATCGGAGACGAACCTATCGAGACCATCTACTTTGGAGGTGGTACCCCTTCACAGTTAACAGCCACCGATTTCCAACAAATCTTTGGAGCGATTCATACATTATTTAATCTGTCTCGCTGTCAAGAGATCACACTTGAAGCCAATCCGGACGACATGACACTGGAATATATCGCCTCCCTACGCTCATTGCCATTCAACCGAATCAGTATGGGTGTACAAAGTTTTCAAGACAAAGATCTACATTTCTTAAACCGCCGCCACAATAGCCAACAGGCCAAACAGGCCGTAGCCCTATGTCAAGAGCAAGGGATATCCAACATCAGTATTGATCTGATCTATGGATTACCCGGACAAACCTTAAAAGAATGGGAGGAGAATTTAGAGGAGGCCATCCAACTTCAGATACCTCATATTTCAGCATACCATCTGATCTATGAAGAGGGAACCGCACTCTATAAACTGATGGGAGCCGGAAAAATAGCCCCCATCGAAGAGGAGTTAAGTGTCACACTCTTCTCTACCTTAATAAATAGATTAACTGAAGCCGGTTATCTTCATTATGAGATTTCCAATTTTGCCCGTCCGGGATGTTTCTCGCAACACAACAGCTCTTATTGGACCGGCAAGCGCTATTTAGGGATCGGTCCTTCAGCCCATTCCTACAACGGGGACAGCCGCCAATGGAACATCTCCTCTTTACCTCTTTATATAAAAGGTATAAACGCACACACTCCCGAAATAGAACTGGAAGAGTTAGACATCCACACCCGATACAATGATTTTATCATTACCGGCCTGCGTACGATGTGGGGAATCCGTCTGACAGACGTCCTACAACTATTCGGAGAAGAAAAATTAACCTATCTCAACCAACAGGCTAAGCCCTACCTGCAAAAAGGGTTATTACTCCAACAGGATGACACCCTTACCCTTTCAAAAGAGGGAATCTTTATTTCCGATGGAATCATGAGTGATCTTTTATGGGTATAAAAAAAGCGGATAGGTTTGACCTACCCGCTTTTTTCTTTTAAGGCTCTACGCCTATTTCAATGAAACGAGCTGCTGCATTCAGATAATGAGCCGTAATCCAAAAGACGGTCCAACCTTCCGAATAAAACCCACGTAATTTATGTACATTACTCATATCCCCCTGTTGAGCAAAATTGGTCTGTGACAACTGCTCACCTTGACTACCAAACGCATCGACCAACTGATAACAAGAGCGATACATCACCTTTGCCAATTTCTTTAACCGTTCATCCTTCAAATGAATACCCATTTTATACACCTCCGGAGCAAACAATACCCCATAGACATCAATATGTTGATTCTGCGGAGAGACAACCGTCCAACCGGTTGACTTAAACTGATGATCAGCCAAACGTCCGGCCGGTGTCGGGATATCCCAAACTACCACATAACTCAAACAGACATCCATCGCATGCTTCGCCCATTTCAAACATTTCTGCTCTCCAAAACGTTCATACAACTCCAAGAATCCTTGGAAAGCCGCCCATGCTCCCTCTTTATCTTCACAAGTTGCATCCAACGTACCTCCCCAGTAACAACCCGGATTCATTTTCAGATGGCGATCAGCAAATAGTTGTGCCGCTTTCATCGCAGCCTGTTTGTACGTTTGATTCTTAAATAGCTTCGCCGCAATCGCCAACGGAGCCACATAAAAACCTTCAGCCGTTGAATAAGGATTCCATGCATCACTTAAGATACGTTCTGCCTGTGCATCAGCCACCTTCTTCAAGAATGTTTCCCACTTAGAGGTATCATATTGTTTGTTCTTACGTCCGGCTTCAATCGCTTTGGCCATGTTATACATCGCCTGTCCGCAAGAGACATGATCACCCGCTTTAAAGATTCCCTCTTTCAAGCGATACTCGGTACGGAACAGCCCCTCTTCTTCCGCCATCGGATAGGTCGTTAGGTAATCCAACGACTGCTGCACCATATAGGGAAGTTCCGGATCATTCACCTTTTCACTCAATCGTTGCAAAGCAAAACCGGGCGAATCGGCCTGACCACACCAGCCCATCACAATCGCAGTCCGTTTAATCGGATCATACATATTAAATCCTTTCACCTCTCCCTGTTCTGTCCAGCGTAGCTTTGCCTGACGATATTTACCTTCGATAATCTCATCAAAGGTCGGATAACGTTCCACATCATACGGTTTATGCAAATCCAATGATGTATAAACAGGACGTTGAAAACCACTACCCTCCTCTTCGATCGGATACAATTCAACATAAAACTCCTTCTCGATTACCTGATTCGGTTCCATATTTATATAGGTATTGGAGTAACGCATCGGCGTCTTCTGTAATGCTTTGGCTATGCTATGCTGACGATTATAGCCAATCGGACCGCTATACAACACAAAATCAGTCCAATTCTCCTGCGTCTCCACACCAAACGACCACCATTGATCTTGCAAAACCGCTCCTCTGACCGGACTCGGTATCACATGCACCGCTGCAGCTCGCTTAGCATTCGCATCTTCCAACATCACAAACGGCATCGGATAACGGTGATCCTCAAAGATGGCAAACTCGCCGGCTTTTCCTTCATAGACCGGGATAATATTCGAATCCACCTTCGCACCCATTTTATTCCCATAATAGATAATACCCGGCATGAAAGGCATCAATCGACTTCCTTTCATACGCAAACGAGCAGATAAAGTGATATTTCTTAACGTCTCTTTTCCCCTCCATTCAAAACGACGCACACATTGCAACAGGCCGTTTGCACGCATCCGATAAGAATCCCGTAGCAACAACTTCCCATTCGGAAAATCCAAGCTACCGTATGCCACCGTCCACGCACCCGATTGCACCGTACTATCCGGATTTGCATATTGCCAATCAGTTGGCCAATCTTTACTCCAACCGGCAGCGACACCCCACAACCCCTCATCCGGAGCCGTAAGCACCACCTCTCCATTCACTGAAAACTCCGGACACATCCGTCCATTCATGGTAAATTGCGCATAACCCATAAAAGTCACCCACAACATCACCCACATCGCCAATCCTTTTCTCATGATACTGATTATTTTATAACAAAAAAGCCGATTAAGCTCATTTGCAATTATTTAATAACTATCCCAATATCTCATTTAACTTCTCTACGCCATAATAGTCCTGAATAAACAAAGGAAACGCACTCAATACAGCCACAACAGGACAAGATTGTGATATATATTTTCGTTCCTGCCATTGAAAAAGTTCAGATTGTTCTAATAATACATCTGGACGCGAATATTCATCATTAAACACCAAATTCCCTTTACATAAATGAGCATCTATTAACTGCTTCCATTTCTCAAACGTATCTAACTTTGTTATAGTCAAATCACTATTAGTAGGAACAAAAGTTTTATAATGAGGTT
>JAFYOM010000166.1 GCA_017560165.1 Parabacteroides sp. | reverse complement strand
TACTGTTGATTCTGTTTTCATCTCCGGAGAATCTGATGAGGTGTTGATTGGTCAGTATGCAGTCGGTATTGGAGATATTAAACCTTATCTTTTTCCGATGTCAGGTATGACTGAGGAACAAAAACAGGAATTTATATCTGTGGCAGGATATGAAAGACGAGAAGAAGATTGTGGTCGTCATAGTGAAACGTATTATTATGACATGGTTGGTCATGAACGTAATTTTTATCCTAACATAGATGCTATTGATTGGCTAAATAAAAATCATTTCGACTATCGAGGTCTAATTGAAAAAGGATTAGCAATTGATGCAACTGGATTAGGAATTTATCAATGCGTATATTAGATGAAACTGGCTATAACATTATTATATAGGATTAATATTGGTAAGAATAATCTGAAAGAAAATATTGGAGATATTATCGAATTATCATATAAATATTATTCAGAGTATTTGAAATCATATGTTTTTGGAAAACCAGCCGGAAAAAGTTGGACTTGGGCATTAGATATTAAAGAATCAGATAATAACTCGATAAATAGTTTTAATCGATTTATAAAGAATTTGAACGAAGATGATAAGTTCTACCAATATACAACAGATAAAGCTGAAGCAGAAGAAATCGCACGAAAATCTATTAACGACTATGCAAAACAGAAATGGACATTGACAAAATTGTTGGAAGCAATTCAGAATGATAAAGATCTAATATCATTGAAATATAACTATCATCTAAAGATTACAAGTAGTCAGTCTGGAACTCAATCTCAAGAAAGTATCTATGTGAGCGGATTGTGGAGAATCAGAGTTGATGGTGGTGAAATTTTAATTGATCGAGCCGGTTGGTATACGTATAAAGTCCCAAATCTACAATGTCTTTATAAAGTTATTGCTGCAGATAGTGATAGTGATAAGGATGAAACAACTCGACAGCAATATTCTAAATTAGCATAAATAAAACCAAAATCCATACACTCGTATGGATTTTTTTATCAATACTACTAAAGATTTGACTATTCATTGCTATATATATACATAAATAATTATAACAACTATGGATAAACAAGTTATATCAAAAGAATTAGCCGAACTTCTTTATAACAAAGGAGTTATAGTACCTAGTATCCTCTGTTATAATGACGAACAAGTTATTAATTCAGAAGTGGTAGAAAAATATGGAGAATTATCTGATGATGGATATTATGAACTCACTGAAGAAGGCGGTGGAGATTTAAAGTGGGATTATGTATATGTATATGAAACACAATTACTTCATAGATCTGATGTTTGGATTCGACGTAATTTTTATCCAGCACCAACGATAGATCAAGTGATCAATTATTTATATGAACAACATAAGATTTTTATAAACGTCTCGCTATGTTCTTGTGGATTTCGCGTATCCATCTATGAGAATGTAAATCGTTGTGATGACTATGAATTCGAATATAATGAAGTAATGTATGATGCAATCGCATATGAGCATCCGACTGAAGCAAAATTAGTAGGTTTGGAATGGGTAATAAAACATATGTCAATATTATGAAGAAATTTATATCACAAGATTTAACTATTGAACTCCAACACAAAGGATATCCATTGTCGCGAGTATATCGACAAGATGATCGACCAATTTTATATGAACTACCTGATGACTATCTAAATTATGCATATTGTAAAGCCTGGTTCATCCCTACAATAGATGAGGTTATAGACTGGTTAGAAATTGAGAAAGGTATATGTATCGAATTAGTACCATTCCCGACATTCGTATCTCGTAATAAGATTGCTTGGTGTAGCACTATTAAGTATGACAGTGATGGGGTCGAAATGAAATCGATTGAATTTGATAAATATAGGATGAAAAGGGAAGATTTGTTAATTGATGTAATAACATATATAATCGAAAATTTAATATGAATATCGATGTTATATTTCGAGTTATTTGGATTCTTTTTACTACCACGTGGATTTTTCTTTCTAATAATCGAATCTGTTGTTTCCTATTAGAAAGAAAAGAGTATAAGCTTTGGAAGTATTTGCAACGAAATGTTAACAAGATACAATATGATCCAGACACAAATCTATACACCATTGATGACTATAGAATCATTATATGGAATGATGGAACATCTAGCGTATTTAAAAATGATAGATGTATTTTATGGCCGTACTACGAACGCCATTCAAAAAAGTTAGTAAAATTAATTAAAACAAAATTTCAATAATACGATGATTTACATTGCGATGTTATTAAGTATGCTGATTCACATGTGAATGGAATCCCAACAGATACAATTGTAGTGTTTAAAAAATAAATATCATGAAATCCAGATTAAATCATTTTATACTTTGGTGCAAGGGCTGGTATCAAAGCCTCGATAATAATGAAGATATATTTGAATCTGCAGCGAAGGCGTTAAAGTTGGATGGGTATGACCTAATCCAGAAACAGTACGTTATTCCAATCGTCCTCAATTATATTGATGAATTGGTTGATAAAGATTCTGAGATTAGTAATCTAAATTATCTACGGATGTATAATTGGAATAACGAAATTAGTAGAATGATGACTCTATATAATTCTGATTATAATGTCGCATTGATGTATGTTATCAAAAATTTCTTTCAATTTGAAATAACTAGAAAACATCTATCGCTTGAGCCTCCTATTTATTCCAGGAAAATTTTTAATATGGGTTTTATGGGACCAAAGCATTTAGGTAATTCATATAAGATGTTAAATCATAAAACTAAACAATTTTTTAAAGATCATAGAATTTAAATTAAAAGACCTCATCACAAATAAAAATGACATAGTAGGTCATCTATTTTTTACATTGTATTGATGCTGATTTCACAAACACTAATAAATGGTCAAGATTTCGATATTCGACCTTGGTTAGAAAACTTTAGAGAGTTCTATTTTAAATACATTAAACAGGAAGCTCAAAAACTTGTATCAGAAAAATTAAGCGATCGATATTATGAAATCTCAGATAGTTTAAATGCTTTAAAAGAGAAATTGGATCACATCGAAAATAACATCGACTGGGACGCCCATATAATTAAATAATCGATGATACTCCGATCTGTTATTTGATTAAAAAATTCCTAGCAAAAAACTAAAGATTCGACTATTCAGTGCTATATATATACATAAGTAATTATAACAACTATGAAACAACTAGCAATTAAAGGACATAAAACTCGAGGAAACGAGGTTATTGAGATACTTAAAATGTTGGGTGGCGAGAATCGTCAGAGATGGGATGGAAAAGCTAATAGCTATTTTTATATAATCAACTCTCCATATAATAATGAAATAGAATGTTTATATGATATTTTAACATCGGAATATGAAATTTTCACTATCGAAGAATTTCTTGAAAAATTCCCTTTTAAGATCGGAGATAGAGTGCAGCATAGATACGCAACATCTCTGGGAAGTGTATACGAAATCATAAAAATGGAATGGGAAGACGATAACGTACAATATACTATTTCTGCGGTTGGATCGATACATACAAGCCGATGCAGCGCAGAATATCTTAAACTTTGGGAAATACAAGAACCTAAGGAAGAAAAGCGTGTTTATAACAAATTAAATTTCAATTACGAACCAGCTGCTGATACAGTAGAACTTATTCTTGGTGATTACGAAATTAAAATAGAAGGGGAAAAGACCTATTTAGTTAAAAAGAAACCTACTTATCCAAAGACTTATGTAGAATGTGCACATCTACTTAACTGTTTTAGTGCCGCACATATTGATGGATATAAGAATGAACTACTTGAAAAATTCCAAGAACTAATCATTTGCCGAGATGCCTATTGGAAGATAGTGGGTGAGCAGATGGGTTTAGGAAAACCTTGGGCACCAGATTGGCTTAATGTCGAGCAAGATAAATATGTTCTTTATACACATAATGACAGTATTTGTTCAAATGTTTATGTGTTAGGTAACAATATTCTTGCATTCCCCACGGCAGAAATGCGAGATGCTTTCTATGAGAACTTCAAGGATTTGATTGAACAATGTAAAGAATTATTATAATATGAGCAAGATTTTAGCAATTAAAGGAGATAAAGAACGAGGTAATGATGTTATTGCTTTGTTAGAAATGTTGGGTGGACATTGTGATGAACTTTTAAGCAGTGGAAATAGAAATGAGGAAGATTATTTTTATTTTATTTTAAAAGAAGAAAAAAATGTTATTGATGCATTCCCATTAAGTAAAAAAGAACTTTTTGAACATGATGTTCAGATTTTCACTCTTGATGAATTCTATGAGAAATATCCATATAAGGTTGGAGATGAAGTGATTATTAAACGTAAAAATAAAGAAGCTGTTGTAGATAAAGTTAATTGGTGTTGTGAT
>JAFYOM010000165.1 GCA_017560165.1 Parabacteroides sp. | reverse complement strand
TATAACAGATTCAATCTCATCCATAGCAGCTTTCTTCTCAACGGCGCTTGGTAACGAACTTACAAAGTTATCCATAGCATCTTGCATACCGAAACCAACCTCATAAGTTCTCATTTTATACATGAATAAGTCAGCGGTTTCAGATCCTAATATCAGATTACTATTTACGTTCCAGTTATCTGTATTTTCGAATGCGAATGTACATTTTTTAACACCATTTACATAAACTAAACAAAAGTTACCGTAAGTTGTTTTGTAGTTTCTTACAATGGTTACTATCACATGCATCACTTTATCTTCTTCCAAGGTATATCCTTGAATTGAATCTGCTGTATTCAAGTCACGACTATGAACTGTGATTCTAGAAGGTGTAATGCGGATACCTTTAAATTTAGGAGATGTAGGATTATCACAGATAGTTATAATAGGTTCATTTGAATCGGATACGTTGGATGCTTTAAATAAGAATTCGATAGTCTTACCTGTACCTATATCTTTCAATGGTTGATAAGAAATATCGGCTTTAGACCCAGCTGGAACATATAAACTCTTTCTACCGGTATCATCTAATACCCATCCGTCGGATTTCTCTGTCCAAGCCATTCTACTCCAATCTACATCGTACTCTGTCCCATTCGTCTGATTAACTATCTTATCATAATTCTCTTGTGAATTATTTCGTGAAGATGCATTTAAATAGAAAGATGCTCCTGATGTCGCTGGGTAAGACGCTGAATTATCTATATTCATATGAGCTTCAGCTTTTGTACCATACTCCATCTCAGCAAACAATATCATACTAGTATCTTCAGATTCAATCTCAAGGTTGGTCACATAAGATTGTTTTGACATAGCAGTAACATCTATCAAAGTCTCATCTATTAACGTTTGGTTATTGGCTTTGATAAGCACTTTTGGAGATGCAATCGAAGATCCTCCGTTGTAACAAGAGTATTTATATAATATATTATCAGTAAAATTCGTTACAACATCTGATACTTCATTGATTACTAATAACTTAGCAGTCAAAATTTCGGTCGAACTTACACACATAATATCATACCGAAGATGATCCGATTCCAAACCATTTGCGTCCAACCAACATTCTACACAATACACCCCGGTCTGACCCGGAAATTCCATACCAGTAAAATAATATGAATTCGTTGTATATGTGGATGTTCCTAAATTAACCTGATATGATTTATCATAGTCATAACCGGTTACTCTGATATTTAATACTTTATTCAACGAACCTCCGATCAACATACCACCGAGGTTATAAGTAGTACCTTCCACGAACGGTACATGCCATCCAAAGTTACTAGCTTCAAGATACATCGAAGTTAGAGTAACATTATAAATAATGCTTGTAGTAGTACCTGTTGTTACCCCTTCTACCGAAATTCTCACTCTATTAGATCCATTCACGATATACTTTTTAACATCAACAGAAAACTCCTTACCATTTAAAACTAATTGGTTTTCAAGTATATTCGTAAAACTTCCTGTATAACCTTTATCTACAGATACGGTCACATTAAAGTCTTCCAATATTTCTTCCCACACAGTATCTGTCAATCCTTTCTGTTGACTCACAAATGACATTTTAATCACAGCCTCTGGTGTAGTGGTAATATAATATAGATTCGTACTATCCATACCATTTACGACCTTCAGCTGATTAATCACACCAGTAAATGTAAATGGGGTTTGTGATAAAACCAATTGATTATCCTGAGTCTCTAACCAATTCAATTTATCCTCTTCATTTCTAAACGAATACAATATATACGTGCTAGGATCGAAATAAGATGCTTGAACTTTACTATTCAGCATTTCTTTAATGAATCGCTGAACCGATTGTCCACTATATGGCAATCCATTTCTTTCATCCAACTGCCAATCCTCTTGTATAGATTGAATATCATTATAACTATTTTCTATATCCATCTATTTGGTTTATTAATTTTTCCATCCATCATCATTATTCCACGGCAAATCATTTCTCCAACTTCCTCCACCGAAGCATGATCTAACCATATTAATTGTCCATATCAATTTCCTACCAATATAAGTTTCGACAACTCTATATCGTTTACCATTTTTGATATAGTACACAGCTTCAATATTCTTATCTTTTAAACGTTTACTCATCCTCTTCAATTATATTATACTCTACGTCATTCTCTAATTCTCCTCGTCTATCCAACTCATCAAATTCTTCGCGAGTTATATACTTAACTGAATTTTTTAATCTTTCTATATTAGATGTATTTTCGGTAATTTGAATAACCAATGCTGATAATGTTTTTGAGGCCTCATCTGCGTTAGTAAATCCTTCTAACGTTTTAACCGAATCTCTTGCTATTTCAGCTATTTGAATGGCATCTTTAGCATCTATGGATGCTTTTATCGATACATTTTCAGTTGTTGTTAATGTTTCATCAATTTCATTCATATCCCGTTTCAGTTTAGATATATCACTCGAATTGGTATCGATTTCGGTTTCAATAGTTGAAATTGATGATGTTATACCATGTATATCATTTTTTAAATCAGTCACATCTTGATCATATCGATTAAAAATCAATGTCAATAATCGTTTAATTCCGTTTGAGTCTAAAAATTTCATGTTCAAAAATATATCATTGATTTAATAATAAAACAAAAAACTCCTGGACATCCAGGAGTTTTTATTTTTTCAAAGTCTAAATTATCATCCGAGAATCTGATCTAACAACTGATTAATCGCTCCGATAGCCGCATCAAACTCTGCTTTCGTAACATATGAATTAACATCATCTACATCAACTTGAGTGGCTTCTGCACGTACATTTCTTCGCATCATATCAATCAATTTAGCGTATGTACTACTAATCTCATTACCCTCAGCATCTTTAGAAGCAAATTCGGCTGACCCCGAATTCGCAGCATACTCAGCTTCATCAGCACTTTCCGAATGTTTCGCACTATTAACCTGCGGAAGTTCGATGTATGTACCCTGCTCAGTTAAGAATTTATTCACAGAACCATTATTAACGATGTGAGAAGTTCTATCGTACAGATCATCATATGCACTTTGATGATCCTCATGCCAAGTATTAATTTCATCGACAATCTCAGAAACTTTGTCAATTCTACCAGCTAATTTATTCAATGTATTATTGCTACTGTTTGCTCCACCTAGTAATGTTATTACTGCTTGATCTACCTTGTAATCAACTGAACCGTTCTGAGTTTTCGAAGCAGTCAATATATCGATCGCATTCTCTAACGTCTCAGCAGTGCTTAGCAATGTTTGAAGTTGAGCATTTAAATCTGAATCATCGTATTTTGGGATGTTGGTTTTTATTCCCTCCCAGAATATCTGAAGACCAGTTAAGTCAACATATTTTTTAGTATTCACCATATTAATTCAATCGTTCTATTTCTTCTTTTGTGATTATTGCATCGATATTCAATTTCTTATCCAATTTAGCATCTACTTCAGATTTGATATAATAATCATCAAATTTCAAGTTATTGATTGTATTTCTTAAATCATCGATTGCGCTTTGAATCTCAACATCTTTTTCAACTAAAGTCGTAACGTTCTTCTCTATGGTCTGGATTGATAATCCGATAACATCAATCTCTTCTCCCAATTCAATTAATCTACCACCAATAGTATTAACTGTACCTTCAACTACATCAACTCTATTTTCAATTTTAGTAACATCTTCTACTAGATCAGCTACTTCCTGCTCAGTATCACATAAAAGATTCACTAATAAACCTTCTCCAGTAATGATATAAGGTCCAGCTTGATGAATACCCTCATCTTCGTGAATGATAACATTTTTACCAATATTTTCCTGAGTAGCATATTGTAATGCCTCAGTGTAAGTTGAAGCTTCGAATCCTATATTAGACTTTACTTCCTCTATAGACGCGTTAGCTTTATTGATGGCTTCATTGTTAACGGCGTCAGCTGCTTTGATTTTCGCCCATAACGCCTCAACTCCACTATAATCTAAATATTTTGTACTCATAATTACCCAAAATTTAATTTAATTTTTTGATATCCTCGATATCAATCGGCTCCGGTAATTGCGATTCAATATCTTCTAAATGTTCCTGTAATACAACTTGCTCACCGTCGATTTTGATATTTATATCACCATTTGATCGAACATCAAATGCATTTGATCGAGTATCATCCGATTTTCCATCACCAACTGAAAATAACATGTCAGAGGTTGATCTATTATATTTTCCGAATGCAACTTCACCATCTTCATTAGTATCCCAAACTTGTAAAGTATCAACATTTACTTTTTTCCATTTCATTGGAACCCAATTATATAAGTTATTCAGAAAACTCTTTAAAGCTGATGCGAGGGATTGACTTGTAATTATTTTATCTGCCATTATATACGTATTTTATTTAAACAAATTATCTACTAAATCATCCATCTCCTCCTCTGTTGCAATTTGATCTTGTAAAATATTCTTAACCACGACTGTGATTTTTTCTTCTGAAACTTCCTCTTTAACTACTTGGTTAACCTCATTAGTTACTAACTCTTGAACTATTTCTTGTGTAACGGCAGTTTCTTGAATAATCTGTAAATTTTTCTCGACAGTTTCGACGTTTCCTACAACCTTTACGACTTCGCGTTCAATTCGATTTACCTCATTTGTAGTATTTTCAATAAGTGAATTAACACTCGAAATTTCATCAGATACATGATCTACTTTTTCATCTATCTCTTTTAATTCAAGTTTAGATGCTTTATTTTCTTGAATATCTGATATATTCTTATTCAATAATTCTACGATAGTATCAACTGATGTAAGATGTTTCTCAATTTCTTCGATTGAATCACCTATCAAATCAACCTTATTAGATACAGCTTGAATCTCATTAAATTTCTGTTCTCCTTTCGTGGTTAATTCTGCGTAGATTTTATCATTTTCTATCCAAGTTCTTATGTACTCAGTTTCTCCTCCCTGTAATTCTCGTTGAGGATTTGATGGCTGATCAGACTCTTCGTTAACCAATCCATGTCCAGAAAGATTGACATAGATAGGTTCCTGACGACTCATAATATATAAACGAAGATATGTTGCACCGGGGATCAATCCAGACCGAGTATCATCTTCATTATACTGATCTTTCCCATTTTCATCAGCTTTAATGACATCACCTTTGTATAGGGAATTTAATTTAGGGAGAATATCATAGAATAAAGTTTCAAATATACTTTGAATAGATGTACCGGATTGAATAGTATCAGTTATTCCATATGGTGGCTTTAATGCTCCTGTTGTGACTGCTCCTGCAGTAGCGCAAATATACTTCTTACCATTCGGATGTTCAACTATTTCAATACCTGGTCCTTCAAAAAATTTCGGACCAAGCTGATGTCTGATTATTTCTGGATAATCCCACGGACCTCTCACATCTTTAACGTCTCCACCAGCATCTTCAATGGCATCTCTTAATTCATCGTCGAGTTTGTTGAAGAGGACATGATGCATTAAATTAGGATTATTAGTCATTTTTTACACTAAATATTTATTTGTATAGAAATAATAATGCATATATCAGACTTTTTCGACTGATCCTATATCTTTGTATTTCAACCTTATCCAACGCATCATTCGCTTAAAATCACTATTAAATTTCATCTTATATCCCATCTCCTCTAATTCTTTATATGATATCTCCCATCCGATATGATTAATGAACGCTTCAGCTTTTTCAACACCGAATTTTTCTATCAAATCTATACATATTCTACCATACACCAAATCCATATCTAAGTCGTATGGTTCGTCGATCATATTATCGTCGATTTCATCAACTAAAATAGGCTGTTGTTTCTTTTGTAGATTCAACCATCCATTCCAATATGATGTCCAAAAATACGAAGAGACTTCGGATATAGACATATCTCTGTCTCCCAAAGTCTCAGCACATTTGATGTATGTGTCCATCCACAAATCTTCATCAAATTCCACACCCTTTCGTTTAGTATTTCTGATACATTCTTCTTTTAAGTCTTCAAATCGATCCTCGACTATTTTTACAAATTTTCCTTTCACCTATCTGAAACATAAATTCAACAGTCGTTTCATACGACCTCCCTATCATAATAAGATATCCATTATGTCTTCTTTTCTCAATATCAGAATTTTGTTCGGAAGCATTGAACCAATGTATCCAGGAACATATCTCCGTAAATCCACTGTAATACCCTCCCCCTCTAACATATTAGCATATGTCGAGACCACAGTATGGGCATCTATATTACCATTCTCATCAGCAAACATATTCAATACATGATCATATTTATTCGCATTCTGTTGAACGAGTAATTTAAGGGTGGCATTAATGAATTTGTCGAGCATTGTTGGGTCCCCGTAATATTTATCAATTAGGTTATCGATTGATGTAATTATTCTAAGTTTGAATTCAGTGATTTTCATAGTTGTTTTGTTGATTTTATTTTACGATATTCATCAAATGTTATATTAGAGTAGTTTTTAAGATAGTCATTTATCTCTTGCATATTTCTTCTTTCCTCAGCTTCATATTGAGAGTTTGTAGCTGAGATAATATCTTTCATTCGTTCGATCTTCTTGACGGCCTCTGGGTTGGCGTTAATTTTCCATCGAACTGATCGCATTAATTCTTCTTGAATAAGTTGTTGAATTGCGTTATTCAGATTATTATATTCTGCATTGGATTGAAGGGATGTTACGACATCTTCATTTAGATTTTTAGTCATAGAATCGAGTTCACTCAAAACATCTTTTGGTTGTGGTTGAAGAGGTTGAACATACCTCTCATATTGTGATCTGAGATCAGATTCAATCTGAGGAGCAGGT
>JAFYOM010000164.1 GCA_017560165.1 Parabacteroides sp. | reverse complement strand
TCTTATATTCATAACGAACCAAAGCTCCATCTAAAAGGAACTCATATGAAAACTTTGCTACGTCATCCGATGAGTTGGCATTCAAATAATTTTGATACTTCCACAAATCCTTATGTTTATCAGTCAAGTGGCCAATAATATCAAAAACCGCCAAACCCAAATTAGATTTTCCACAACCATTATGGCCATATACCATACAATTGTTAACGACCCCATTTTTTATACAAGACGAATTGAATGTATAACCATTGGAAGAGGCAAGGTCAAAAAACATCTCAGTCTTGAAACATTTAAAATTAGACACACTAAACTTTTTAAGCATACAGAATGATTTTTTATTGCAACAAATATAGTTAGATTATCTACAATCCGTATATTTTATACGGACAAATTGTAAATAACATCCATTTGTACAACATTTACATTATATTTCCGTAGTTTTCATTCGGAGATTTAACATAAATACACTATAAATATTGGGCTATTACATGAATTTAAACAGAGACTTTAGGCGTGGACGAAGTCTTTTCAACAATTCGAAACTCCCATTAGTTCTCTTATAAACAAAAAAAGCCGTTTCGGCATGAATAGCTGAAACGGCTTTGCTTTTCTTTATGATGATAAAATCTCTATTTATCTAAAACCTCATATTTGGAATGTTGACTCTTGAACTCCGGAACAATCTCCTTCATGATACGTACAATCTCCATATCATCAAAGCGATAGCTCGCCTCCAACAGACGCTCTTCATTACGCTGAGCCTCCTCGTAATCATATTCACGAACCTCGGCTATCTTAATCTTCGGATGATGCGTAGGCTTCGTCACCTCCATATCATTCAACACCTCTTCGTACAGCTTTTCACCGTCACGCAAGCCCGTAAACTTAATCTCGATGTTTTTCGCACCACTCAACTTGATCATACGCTTCGCCAAATCCACGATACGTACCGGCTCACCCATGTCGAACACAAAGATCTCACCTCCGTTACCCATCGTTCCGGCCTCAAGCACCAGCTTACAAGCCTCCGGTATCAACATGAAGAAACGAATGATATCCGGATGAGTCACCGTTATCGGTCCACCGGCCTTAATCTGATTCTTAAACAATGGAATCACCGAACCGTTAGAACCCAAGACATTACCAAAGCGGGTGGTCACAAACTGGGTTACCCCTTTTATCTTTCCCTCTTTGATCGCCTTATCCAAACTCTGTACATAGATTTCACAGATACGTTTCGAGCAACCCATCACATTGGTCGGGTTCACCGCCTTATCCGTCGAAACCATCACAAACTTCTTCGTGCCATATTTCACAGCCAAGTCAGCCATTACACGTGTGCCATACACATTGTTCTGAATCGCTTCACTCGGATTATCCTCCATCATCGGTACATGCTTATAAGCGGCAGCATGAAAGACATAATGTGGTTGGTACGATTGGAAAATCTCCTCCATCTTACTTTGGTTACTGATATCAGAGACGATTGTATGTGCCTTCACATCCGGCCAATTACGAGCCATCTCCAAACGCACATCGTGAAGCGGTGTTTCAGCCTGGTCGATCAAGATCAGTTCTGCCGGTTGGTAAATAGCCACCTGACGTACAATCTCGCTACCGATACTGCCCGCAGCACCCGTAATCAAAATCTTCTGACCTCTGAGCTGCTCGCCCACCTTATCCATATCGATTTCAATCTTCTCACGTGGCAACAGGTCTTCGATATCCACCTCTTTCATCGCCTGGACATTCAAATCCGATTTGCCATCCCACTCCATTGTCGGCGGATACATCAAGATATGAATACCGGCTGATAGCAGCTCGCTGACCAATGCTTCGTTGCGACGAAACTTCTCGCTGTAGACCGGCGAGACGATCAGCGTATTGGTATGACGTCTACGCATGATTGAAACCAGCTCCTCATCATTCAGATAGACCTTTACACCCATCAACCACTTTCCTGCAAACTGCAGATCGTCCGTCACAAAACCGTCCAAAATATATTTGGCATCTTCTGTGGAGCGAATACTCTTCGCCAAGCTCATCCCCCCATGTTTCGTACCGAAGATAAAGACACGCTTCGCCTTCTTCGAATAGTAAGCCATATCGAAAAGCGACTTGATCATCACACGAAAGGCCCACATCCAGACGGTCACAAAGAAAAAGATCATCAGGTTATCCACAAACCGATAGACAGAAAGGTCAAACAGCTCTTGCAAAAGCAAGTAGATAACAGATGTAAGTCCCAGCCCCACCAAATTGGCATACGCTACTCGTTGCAGATCAACGAATGATGAATAGCGGATAATCCCCGAATAGGTATGAAACAGACGGAAGCCTACACTATAAGCCACCCAACTGATCAAAAGCAGATAACCAAACAGCTGATAGTTACGAACTACACCCGTCAAACCAAAATCCAAAAAATAGATGCCACAACCGGACAACAGCAGGATGAGACTGTCAATCGCATAGATCCCCCAATAGGGTAGCGAACGTTTGGAAAAATACCAATGGGATATATCATTCAAAAAACTCATACAATTCTTGAATTTGTATTGTTAAGACTATTAATAACAATGGCTTATACTCATTCTTTGACAATGACCCAAAAAGTCAGAAAGATTAATTTAATGTCATACCAAAAGCTATGCTTCGCTACATATTCCAAATAAAGTTTAATCTTTTCTTGCATGACAACCTCAATGTAGTACTTTTCAGGATCTTCTGCCTTTTCTAAAAGTTCGTTCTCATTACGAAATTTAATACTTGCCGGATCTGTTATTCCGGGTCTAACATCCAAAACATGCATCTGTTCAGGAGTCCAATAATTTACATAATGACGAACCTCTGGACGAGGACCTACAAGACTCATATCACCGATAAACACATTAATCAATTGTGGCAATTCATCAAACTTAAATTTACGGATAAAATAGCCAGAACGAGTCACACGAGGATCACGACCACCAATAGTCACCAAACTACCTTTATCACTCCCCACACGCATGGAACGGAATTTAAAAATCCTAAAATCCTTATTAAATCTTCCCACACGAACTTGACGATAATAAACAGGTCCTTTAGAATCCAATTTAATCCATATGGCTAGAATTAGGAATATAGGGGATAGGACAAGAAGCCCACAGCCGCTTGCCAACACATCAAAAATACGTTTCATGAAATTTTATTGAGAGATAATATCGATGAAATGGTGAATGACATACGCTACATCTTCATCACTCATGCGCGTATTCAAAGGAAGAGTTAATTCATTTTCAAACAAATGAAAAGCATTGGGATAATCGTTGATATCAAAACCAAGTGTTTTATAAGCCGTCATCATTGGTAATGGTTTATAATGAACATTTGTAGCAATACCACGTTCCGCCATTTTTTCAATAACAACATTCGTTTCTTCACGTGTTTTCCCCAACAAACGAACCAAATAAAGATGACCACTTGATTCAAAATCATCCCCATAATGTTGCATCAATGCGACATTCAGATCTTTAAAAGCCTCATTATATTGTTCGATAATCCAACGACGACGAGCTAACATCTCCGGATAACGCTCAAATTGAGCCAATCCCATACCCGCCATCACATCAGTCATATTACATTTATACCAAGGACCTATGATATCATATTCCCATGCGCCCAATTTAGTTTTAGCCAGCGCATCTTTGTTTTGTCCATGAAGACTAAACAACTGAGACATACGATAAAAATATTCATTCCAAGTTTCCCCATTAACTGTAGGGACAACTGTATCAACATCCATAATTACCGACTCATTTCCAAAAGGGAAATTCCATGTCAAAGCCCCACCTTCCGCTGTTGTAAAATTCTTTACTGCATGAAAACTAAACGAACTGAAATCAGCAATAGCCCCCGCCATTTTTCCATGACGGCTAGCGCCAAATGAATGTGCACAATCCGCAGAAACAACAATACGACCAATCCTTTTTTGAATTTCATTTTTGGGTCGAAACATTGCTTTAATTTCCGGACGATTAATGATTTCAAACACTTTATCATAATCAGCAACTATTCCTCCCAAATCAACTGGTACAATCACCTTTGTTCTTTCTGTGATGGCATTCGCTAACTGATCATAATCCATTTCCACAGATTTTTTTTGCGAATCCACCATAACCAAAGTAGCCCCCACATGTTGGGTTACACTTGCTGTAGCCGTATAGGTATAAGCAGGAACTATCACCTCATCACCCGGACCTACGCCCAATAAATTCAGAACCATTTCCATAGCTGCCGTTGCAGAATTTAGACATACAGTTTTTTCTGTTCCAACGTATTCAGAAATGACATTTTCAAGTTTTTTTGTACGTGGACCGGTAGTAATCCATCCTGAAAGGATAGCATCACGCACTTCATTTGCTTCAGCCTCACTCATATCAGGAGGACTGAATGGAATATTACGTAATATCATAAAAAAAAGATTTAAATAATCATTTGGACACTAAAGTCAGTTTGACCTTACACAGTGCAAAAATAGAATCGGGAAATGAGCAGACAGAGAGTTGTCCCGCCTCTTGTGAGCAGTTTGTCCCGCCTTATCAATTACAGTATCTATTTCTTAGTATTCATAAGCAGGAAGTAACCTAAGTAACCCAGGTAACTCAAACATTCCAACGAGATAATCTAAAACTGAAGAATTTACTTTCCTGGGCAGAGAAAAAAATTTTCCTAGGCAGGAAAAACAAAACATACCCTTTCCACCATCCGGTTACCACGGTTACCCCGGTTACTCCTATGGGGAAAAGTGAGGAAATTTATGGTATATATAAAAGATTATATAATATTATTATATTATATAATAAACTATTTTTCTTATAAAAACATGGGAAAGTAACCAGAGTAACCCAGGTAACGATGTTCCATCGTTACTCTTTTGCAAGACATGATAAAGTTTTTCTATTATACAAGTCTGTTCTGCATTTTTAAATTCCTTCCAGAAAATAATCCAACAATTGTACCCCATCCATACGAAATATGAACACAGAAAAACATCACAAAAAGGGGGAAGAAATATTTTAATCCATGTTCTTTAGCTGCAAATAATGAGGCTACAAAATCACACAGAAAATACAACCCTAATCCAAGCATTAATACATAAAAGAAGGGAGACCATACGAACGAAAAAAATACACCACTAATAATGCCTAAAACAAAAAGTAATGGGATTAAATGACGAAGACCTATTGAACCTTTATCTACATAAAACAAATGGCCAATAGATTCACCATTAGCATACATCTGCTTACAAGATGCTTTCAATGTTGGACGAGCATAGTACACACATTCAATAGCAGGATCAAAATAGATATCATAGCCAGCCTTGTGGATACGAGAATTAAATTCATTATCTTCACCCCTTGGTAAATCCTCACGCATACCACCAATCTTTTCAATCACAGCACGCGGAAATGATCCAAATGGGACTGTATCTACATTACCAGCTTTTGCTCCAACACGATAAGAAGCACCTCCTATTCCAAATTTACAATAATTAAGGATCGCATTTGTTGTAGCCCATAAAGATTCATTCTGAGGTTGAATATCCCATTGTCCACCCACATTTCCCCTATTTGAGTCACTCATTAAACCTTTAATACATCCTTCAATGTAATAAGGTTTATAAAATGCATGGGCATCTAAACGCACAATATAAGGAGCTGTCGAGTTTTTAACTCCAATATTAAAAGCTATAGACTGTATTCGTCCAGGATTTTCTAATAATCTAATATTATGATACTTCTCGTGATATTCATTCACGATTTCATGCGTACGGTCTTTGCTTCCGCCATCCACTACCATCACATCCATTTCTTCAAACGGATAAGACTGAGCGATGACCGAATCCAAACAACGCGCAATAAATTTCTCCTCATTTAAGGTCGGAATGATAATTGCTACATTATTCATACAAATTATTAGTTTATTGTAAGTACTCAAATTAGCCCCCCTAAAGACACATTTTCAGAGCCTTCAGTAAGCAAAACGCAGTCACTTTGGATACGTCTACTTCTCCCCCCTCCAAAAAAAACGGCTAAATATGTTGATAATCTATCATTTGCATATTCAAGAAAAAAGTAAGACTGTAGATTTGAAACCACTTGTACAACGTAAATCTGCCTATCAACAAGCTACATTTATAGTCAATTAAAAAAATATTTAATTTTATATTTTTCCCATATCAAAATACTCTATTAGTATTCTTTTAAATGAGAAACATTGTCATTAAGAAAGTATTTCCTTTATTTTACACTCCAGAATTTACATTATGCAGTAAACAACCAATAGGTTACACATTCAAATCTCAATATATCAAAATAGTCACATTAGACCATCTTTAAATACTATATAAAAGAGTCTATCAATCTAGTAAACATCTCTTTTAATCCATATTTTGGGTTCCAAGAAAGTTTTTTAAGTTTTTCTGTCGAAAGATTCAGTTTTGTTACAGGAGCATATCCCATTTCTGGATGTTCTTCAACTATTACTTTAATATTAGGATTAAAATTTTCTCTTAAATATTCAGCCAAAGAACGTATTGATATATATGTATCCGAATTTGCAACATTGTAAGCCTCTCCTTTTGTTCCTTTTAAAAGAATATATAAAATAGCCGAAACACAATCAGTAGTATAGCAATACGGCTTTGTTGATTCTCCTTTTG
>JAFYOM010000163.1 GCA_017560165.1 Parabacteroides sp. | reverse complement strand
GCTCAAGGTGGAAGGACCTTTTCTGGACAGACTTTATTAGCTTTTTTAGCTTCAATCCAACATACAAATATAGTAAGTGTAGGTTTGAACTGTTCTTTTGGAGCTGCAGATATGAAACCTTATCTTACTGAACTTGCGAAAAATGCACCTTATTATATAAGTGCTTATCCTAATGCCGGATTACCTAATAGTTTTGGTTCATATGATGAGACGCCTGAAACAATGGCAATTCATGTAAAGTCATTCCTTGATGAAGGTTTGGTGAATATAATAGGAGGTTGCTGTGGTACGACTCCGGCTCATATTGCCAAGTATCCGGATTTAGTAAAAAAGGCTAAACCTCATATTCCGGTTTCGAAACCGGATTGTTTATGGTTATCTGGATTGGAATTATTGGAGGTTAAACCTGAAAATAATTTTGTCAATGTAGGAGAGCGATGTAATGTTGCAGGATCACGTAAATTTTTACGTTTGATTAAAGAAGGTAGTTATGAGGAGGCTTTGACAATTGCTAGAAAGCAAGTAGAAGATGGTGCACAAATCATTGATATAAATATGGACGATGGAATGTTGGATGCTGAAAAAGAGATGACAACATTCTTGAATTTAATTGCCGCAGAGCCGGAGATAGCCCGTGTTCCTGTTATGATAGACTCTTCTAAATGGGAAGTGATTGAGAAGGGGTTGATGTGTGTACAAGGAAAAAGTATAGTAAATTCAATCTCTTTGAAAGAGGGAGAAGACTTGTTTTTACAGCGTGCAACTCGAATAAAACAGTTGGGAGCGGCAGTTGTTGTTATGGCTTTTGATGAGAAGGGGCAAGCTGATACTTTTGAACGAAAAATAGAGGTTTGTGAAAGAGCTTATCGTCTGTTACGCGATAAAGTTGATTTTGATCCAAATGGAATTATCTTTGATCCAAATGTGTTAGCTATTGCTACAGGAATAGAGGAACATAATCGATATGCTCTTGATTTTATTCAAGCTGTAGATTGGATTAAGAAACATCTCCCGGGAGCTAAGGTGAGTGGAGGTATCAGTAACCTTTCATTCTCTTTTAGAGGAAATAATTATGTTCGTGAAGCAATGCATGCTGTCTTTTTATATCATGCAATAGAGAAAGGCCTGGATATGGGAATTGTGAATCCTTCATCTGAAGTGCTTTATGAAGATATTGATTCCGATTTTCGTCAGTTACTGGAAGATGTAATATTGGCCCGTCGCTCAGATGCTACAGATGATTTGATTGCTTATGCTCAAAAATTGCAGGTAGAAAAACAGGAACATTCTGCAGAAAAGCAGGCAGCATGGCGTGAATTTTCTTTATCAGAACGTTTGGAATATGCTTTAATAAAAGGTATTGGTGATTTTTTGGAAGAGGATTTGAAAGAGGCATTACAAGTGTATGTGCGGGTGGTTGATATCATAGATGGTCCTCTGATGAATGGTATGAATAAGGTTGGTGAATTGTTTGGAGCCGGTAAGATGTTTTTGCCACAAGTGGTAAAGACGGCTCGGACGATGAAGAAAGCCGTATCTATTTTACAACCGGCCATTGAAACAGAAAATACAACTTCTAATTCTGCTAAAGCAGGAAAAGTCCTTTTTGCAACGGTGAAGGGAGATGTTCATGATATAGGTAAAAATATTGTATCTATTGTTTTGGCTTGTAACAACTATGAGGTGATTGATTTGGGAGTCATGGTTCCTGCTGAACAGATTGTTCAAACTGCCATAGAAATAAAGCCGGATTTAATCTGTCTTTCAGGATTGATAACTCCCTCATTAGAAGAGATGGTACATGTAACAGATGAGCTACAGAAAGCTGGTGTGATGATTCCTATCATGGTAGGGGGAGCTACCACTTCTAAATTACATACAGCTATTAAGATTGCTCCTCATTATGATTATCCGGTGATTCATGTGACCGATGCATCTCAGAATCCGTTGATTGCGGCTAAATTATTGAATCCGGATACCCGTGAGATTTTTATCGAACAATTGAATCGGGAATACGAGAAATTACGTGCTACAATTAATGGAAAGAAAGAAGATTTAGTCTCATTATCGGAAGCACGTTCAAATGGTGTCAAAATAGATTGGTCTGATTATATACCTGTAGAACCTAATCAAAAGGGAATAAAGGTATTGACTATTCTTTTAGAAGAGATTATCCCATATATCAATTGGACTTACTTCTTTAATGCTTGGAAACTAAGCGGTCATTTTGCAGAGATTAAAGATGTGCATGATTGTGAAGCTTGTCGTGCGACTTGGATTTCCAAATTTGCAGAGTCGGATAAAGAGAAAGCTAAAGAGGCCATTCAATTATATACAGATGCTCATCATCTATTGGCTCAATTAGTGGATATGAAATTAGATTGCTGTAAAGCAATTATCGGTTTTTATCCAGCAAATAGTGAATATGATATACTTCATATTGGGGATATTGATTTTCCGCTTTTACGTCAACAATGTAAAAATAAAGAACAGCATTATAAATCCTTGGCTGATTATGTGATACCTTGCTCTGAAAACAGAAAAGATTTTGTGGGGGCTTTTGTAGTTACTGCAGGTTTAGGTTTGGAGAGTATTCAAGCGAAGTTTGAGGAAACTGGTGATTCTTACAAAGTAATGTTGTTACAAACTTTAAGCGATCGTTTAGCGGAGGCTGCTGCTGAATATTTGCATGAAAAGGTTCGTAAAGAATATTGGGGATATGATTCAGAGGAAGCCTTATCTATATCTGATTTACATCAAGTGAAATACCAAGGTATTCGTCCGGCAATAGGTTATCCTTTAATTCCGGATCAATTACAGAATGAAACGCTTGATCAGTTATTGGACATGTCACAGATTGGTGTTTGTTTGACGGAAAATGGAGCAATGTATCCGACTGCTACCATTAGCGGACTTTATATCGCACATCCTAAGGCTGATTATTTTATGGTAGGAAAGATTGACGAAGAACAGACTAAAGAGTATGCACAGCGTCGTGGTCTATCTGAAGGTGAGGTTTGTAAAGCATTGAATAAAAATATCTTGTAATAAATGTGATTGAAAAAATCAACATAAAGTATATCCGTTGGATTTTGTTGTTGTTTCTGTTAGGGGGGATTGTTTACTTTAAACATTCCCCTGTGGCAGGAGAGGTCTATGCGCAAGCTATTTACCCTTTTCTTTCAACGATTTTATCGAAACTTTCTTCTCTTTTCCCCTTTTCTATAGGAGATTGTCTGATTTATGGAAGTATTATAGGAATTTTTTTCTATTGGATTTATGTGATTCTGAAAAGAAAATCGAAAAGGACGGCTCTGTTTCGGGTCACTGAATATTTAATCTGGATTTATGTTTGGTTTTATTGGACTTGGGGGTTAAATTACTTTCGACAGGATTTTTATACTCGGATGGATATTCCACGTGTGAGTTATTCTGCAGAGGTGTTTCAAAAATTTTTAACGGCCTATACTGATTCCTTGAATGCTTTCTTTGTGTCTGTTGAACAGATTGATAAGGAATTGGTAGATGACGAAGTGAAGAAAGGATATGCTTCGATAGCAGACCATTTCCATTTGCCTATTCCGGCAGATTTTTTGCATTCCAAACCGATGTTAATCCCATCTCTAATGAGCGGAACTGGGGTACTGGGGTATATTGGCCCTTTTTTTATCGAATATAATTTGAATCCTAATTTACTACCTGTTCAATATCCCTTTACGTATGCCCATGAAATGGCACATGTATTGGGTATTACGAGCGAAGCAGAAGCTAATCTGTATGGCTTTAAGGTGTGTAGTCGTAGTCAAGTTCCTGAAATTCGTTTCTCTGCTTATTTTGCGTTATTCCCTTATGTGATGAATAATGCGTACAGCCTTTTGTCAAAAGAAGAGTTTGCACGGTGGGAGGAAACATTGTTACCGGAAGTTAAAGCTCTTTATAATCAAAAGAACCAATATTGGCAAGCGCTTTATAATCCGTTGATTGGTGAATTACAGCATATTGCTTATAATTGGTATTTGAAACAAAATAATATCCCATCAGGTCAAAAGAACTATTCTGAAGTAATTGCTCTACTGATTGCGTTATCCCAATCCTAATCTAATTGGAATTACTTGGAAGGTAATCTTAATTTATGTTTCGAGTAATTGCTATCTACTTGCAGCTAAATCATTTCATTATTGTCTATTTAGGATTAAATCACTACCTTTGCGACAATTTTTTTAGAAGAAAATAAACGGAACACAATATGAGTAAGAAATTTGCCGAATACTCTAAACTTGACTTGTCGAACGTCAATAAAGAGGTATTGAAGAAATGGCAAGATGGGGACATCTTCCATAAGAGTCTTGAAATTCGCGAAGGACATCCCTCGTTTGTATTTTTTGAAGGTCCTCCTTCTGCAAATGGTATGCCTGGTATTCACCATGTAATTGCCCGTTCGATTAAGGATATATTCTGCCGTTATAAGACAATGAAGGGATATCTTGTGAACCGTAAAGCCGGTTGGGATACACATGGATTACCTGTTGAATTGGGCGTAGAGAAAGCTTTAGGTATTACAAAGGAAGATATTGGCAAGAAAATTTCTGTTGCGGAATATAATGCCGCTTGTCGTCGTGATGTGATGAAATTCACTAAAGAATGGACTGACCTAACAGAAAAGATGGGTTATTGGGTAGATTTGGATAATCCCTATATCACTTACGATAACCGTTATATCGAAACCTTATGGTATTTGTTAAAGGAGTTGTATAAAAAAGGATTGTTGTATAAAGGTTATACCATCCAACCTTATTCTCCGGCAGCAGGTACAGGGTTGAGTTCGCATGAGTTGAACCAGCCAGGTTGTTATCGAGATGTGAAAGATACAACTTGTACAGCTCAATTCCGTATATTAGATCCAAAACCGGAGATGGCTGCTTTTGGTGAACCATGTTTCTTGGCCTGGACGACTACTCCTTGGACATTACCTTCAAACACAGCATTGTGTGTGGGACCGAATATCACTTACGTGGCTGTTCAAACCTATAATGCTTATACCGGTATGCCAATCACAGTAGTCTTGGCTAAAGATTTATTGAATGTTCATTTTAATGCAAAAGCAGCAGATTTGGAACTTGCTGACTACAAACAAGGAGACAAATTGATTCCGTTTAAGGTTGTAGGAGAGTGGAAAGGTTCTGAATTGGAAGGATTGCATTATGAACAATTGATTCCATGGGTAAATCCGGGTGAAGGAGCTTTCCGTGTAATCTTAGGTGACTATGTTACTGTAGAAGATGGTACAGGTATTGTACATATCGCTCCAACTTTTGGTGCAGATGACGACCGTGTTGCAAAAGCTAGTGGCATTCCTCCTTTGATGTTGATTGATAAAGATGGTAATCGTCGTCCGATGGTGGACATGACCGGTAAATTCTTCTTGTTGGAAGATTTGGATGCTGAGTATGTTCAAGCTAATATGAATGCATCGGATTATGATCCTTGGCAGGGTAAGTATGTGAAGAATGCGTATGATGCTACCAAAGGAGAAAAGGATGAAACGCTTGATGTTGAAATCTGTATGATGTTGAAGGCGCAAAATCGTGTCTTCCGTATCGAAAAGCATGTTCACAATTATCCGCATTGTTGGCGTACAGACAAACCGGTCTTGTATTATCCATTGGATAGCTGGTTTATTCGTACTACAGCTTGTCGTGAACGGATGATTGAATTGAATAATACCATCAATTGGAAACCACAAAGTACCGGTTCTGGTCGTTTTGGTAAGTGGTTGGAAAACCTACAGGATTGGAACTTGAGCCGTAGCCGTTATTGGGGTACTCCGTTGCCAATCTGGCGTACAGAGGATGGAACAGAAGAAATTTGTATTGGTTCTGTAGAAGAACTTTATAATGAAATAGAAAAATCGGTTAAGGCCGGATTCATGGAGTCTAACCCTTATAAACAAGTATCATTCACTCCGGGAGAATATACACAAGAAAACTACGATAAGATAGACTTGCACCGACCTTATGTGGATGAAGTAGTTTTAGTTTCTTCTAGTGGAAAACCGATGAAACGTGAAACGGATTTGATTGATGTTTGGTTTGATTCCGGAGCGATGCCATACGCACAGATTCATTATCCGTTTGAAAATAAAGAAATATTGGATAACCGTACTGTTTATCCGGCTGATTTTATTGCAGAAGGAGTGGATCAGACACGTGGTTGGTTCTTTACGTTACATGCGATTGCGACCATGGTGTTTGATAGTGTTTCTTATAAAGCTGTTGTGTCCAATGGTTTGGTATTGGATAAGAATGGTAATAAAATGTCTAAACGTTTGGGAAATGCGATTGATCCATTTGAAACGATTGAGCAATATGGTTCAGACCCATTGCGTTGGTATATGATTACCAATGCATCTCCATGGGATAACATTAAGTTTGATATTGATGGTATTGAAGAGGTACGTCGTAAGTTCTTTGGAACACTATATAATACCTATTCATTCTTTGCTTTGTATGCAAATGTAGATGGATTTGATTATTCAGAACCAGATATAGACTGGAAAGACCGTCCGGAAATAGACCGTTGGATTTTATCTTTATTAAATTCTTTGGTGAAAGATGTAGATGGTTTCTTGGATAATTATGAACCGACTCGTGCTGGACGTGCTATTTCTGATTTTGTAAATGACAATTTAAGTAACTGGTATGTACGTTTGAATCGCCGTCGTTTCTGGGGTGGTGGTATGACTACAGATAAGTTGTCGGCTTATCAAACACTTTATACTTGTTTGGAAACTGTTGCGAAATTGATGGCTCCGATTGCACCGTTCTATGGTGACCAGTTATTCTGTGATTTGATTGCTGCGACAGGACGTGAATCAGTAGCTTCTGTCCATTTATCAGAATTCCCGGTTTGTCATGAAGAGATGATAGATAAAAATCTTGAAGAACGTATGCAGATTGCACAAGATATTTCTTCAATGGTTTTAGCACTTCGTCGTAAAGTAAACATTAAGGTTCGTCAACCGTTACAGACGATAATGGTTCCGGTAGTTGATGCTCATCAGCAAGAAAGTATCGAAGCGGTAAAAGGGTTGATTTTGAATGAAGTTAATGTGAAAGACTTGAAGTTTGTAGATGGAACAGCCGGTATCTTGGTGAAAAAGGTAAAACCTGATTTCAAGAAATTAGGTCCGCGTTATGGTAAAATCATGAAAGCGTTGGCTGCTGCAATCCAGACAATGAGTCAAGAAGATATCATTGCTTTTGAAAAGGCTGGAACATTCACATTAACAGTTGATGGACAAGTTGCAGTAATCGAACGTTCGGATGTTGAGATCATTTCAGAAGATATACCAGGCTGGTTAGTAGCGAATGAAGGTCGTTTGACTGTTGCTTTGGATATTACTGTGACTGAAGAGTTGCGTAAAGAAGGATTGGCTCGTGAATTGGTGAACCGTATTCAGAATTTACGTAAGAATAATGGTTTTGATGTGACAGATAAGATTACGGTATCTGTTTTATCAAATGACATCATTGATGCAACGATTGCAGAATTTAATACTTATATCGCTAATCAAGTACAAGCTGTGACTGTTGAGGTTACAGATGTAATCAGTGATGCTACTGAACTTGATTTTGAAGAGTTTAAGCTTTCTGTTCGTATTGAAAAAGTTTGATTTATTAATAAAATAAGAAAAGAGTATCTTGTTGCATCTAAATAATGTTGTATATTTGGACTGTAACAAGAAACTCTTAAAGTAATTGTAGAACCTAAAATTGATAAGCCATGGCAGAAAAGACAAGATATTCAGATGCTGAACTTGAGGAATTTCGCGCGATTATAATGGAGAAGTTGGAAAAAGCGAAGAAAGATTTTGATTTGTTGAGATCTGGGGTTACTAATGCTG
>JAFYOM010000162.1 GCA_017560165.1 Parabacteroides sp. | reverse complement strand
GGTTTGCCAGTAGTACGATCACCTAAAACCAAACCTAGCTCATCCTGAGTAATACCTCTAGATTTTCTTAACTGCTTCACTCTCTCACCTATTTCTTTGGTATTGAGTGTCTGCTGAATACGCATCGAGTATCTCATCTCCCTTTCTTATTTAAAGTACTATTGCTTATATAATTTTACACGAAAATATTCAAATAGCAAACTTTTTAATTCTAAATTTAAAATTTTATTTACAAATTCTAAAAACTATATTAATATAACTTCAACACAAAAAGTTAGGAGTGGAGTCGTTGATATGGAAGGTGTAGCAAAAGTGATAGATGAGTTGGGATTGATTATTTTAGCTAAAAATCTTGAACTCGAACTAAAACAAACCGAGATAAACACCTTAAAAAGAAAAATAGAAACTATAGAGCAATACATAAATATGTACGAGGAATACTGTCATGACGAATTTATAACAAATAAGCGGTAAAAAACGACGACACTCGATATTATTTGATCTGATTGTGCTGCATATTCTGTAACATGATCAGATATCTTTTTAATCGATTATGCGTCAAATAGTAAACTAAGGAGCTGAAAAGTTTGCAAAGAAGAAAACGACTTATATTTTGGAGGATTGAGCGACGGTTAAAGCAAAAAGATATTGCCGAGCAGTTGGGTATAACACCCGCACATTATTCTAATATAGAAAGAGGAATAACCGATCCATCATATGAATTATTAACAAGATTTACACGCGTGTTTAACGATGAAGAAAATGTTATATATTTATTCGAAAAAGGAGAAGATATTGAATGGGGACTGTAATTAGAGCTGAAGTATCTATTAAAAACAAATACTGGATCGATAAACATAGACATTACGAGTTAAAGCATTTTTGTTTACAGTATCCGTTATGGAAGAAAGCATATTTAGAATTTAGTGATGTATCTATACCTCTATCAATGATCAATGGAATTAACACGAGTAATTTACATGGTGATCCTACTGCCAAAAGAGCTATCATGAGAGCTTATTATTTAGAAAAGATCGAATTGATAGAGCGAATCGCCAAAGAAGCAGATAGATATTTATGGACATACATAGTTAAAGCCGTTACTGAAGGTTTGTCATACACCCATTTGAAGAGTAAGCTAGATATACCGTGTAGCAAGGATATGTATTACGACAGGTATCGCAAGTTTTTCTGGTTATTAAGTAAAGCGCGAAAATAACATACGCTATTATGGAATAAATCATAGGAGGCGATTTGTTATGAAAATCAAAATGGGTAACAGCGAAGTAAATGTGAGTGGTTTGTTATTGTTAGCCGGAGCGTTAATTCTGGATAACGTATACGCAAATCATTGTAAAAAGAAAGCTGTTGCTGAATTGATTAAGGCAAGTGCGGAGGTGAATATTCCGAAACGTGATTGAGGCTTCGGCCTCTTTTTTTTTATTCGCGATAAACACAAGACCTATTATAGAAAATAATAGGAGGATTACATATATGAATATGAAAGATATTTTAAGAGCAGGATTATGGGCAATGATATCGGCACTCGCTGTAACAGGTGTGTTATCGATAGTATTGGTGATAATCTATGTAATAGGATATTGCCAGTATTGGAATATGCCATTATTTTAAAAGATTAGAGACTTCGGTCTCTTTTCTTTTTGTTCGCGAAAAATACAAAGACCTTTATAGGAATAAAAAATCAAAAGGAGGATTACATATGAAGAAATTTATGAAAGGTATCGTAGCTTTTCTGGCTATGGTAGGATTAGGAGCATTATGTGTATTAGGATTTATTGTAAACTTAAATTGTGTGATTGCTAATTTAATAAAAGCAGCATTCAATTGGGTTGGGGATAAATACTTAGACAAAATGTACCCTATCTACAAAACCAGATCGGGCTACAAAAGATTTGTGAATATTATCAAGGAATCATTTGATTGAATTCAAAATGGAGAGACTAAGTAAAATCTACTTGGTCTCTTTTTGTTTTAACCTAGATTAAAAAGTCGGTCTAACCTAGATTAGACTTTTATATTTTCCGTACTCGGGTTACCAGAATAAATGCTAAATTCATATTGCAAAAAATCCCCGGGTGGAAAATTCAGAAAAACAAAATGGAAAGGAGGGTGAAGATATGCTGTATGCTGTTACTTTTATTGTTGGTGTTATTGTAGGGTTTGTGGTCACTAGAATTATATTTAAACCTAAATACTCGGGGGCTCTTAGATTGTATCAACCAGACCCGAATGAACCAGCAACTATGTATTTAGAATTGGAAGAACCAGCTGATAATATTCGTAAATACAAATCTGTGATATTTGACGTACGATTCTAACAATTCGCTAAATTTACATGTTCTATTATGGATGAAAACATCGACTAAATTTAAAGGAGGACTAAATCATGGAAGATTTAAAAGATTTGATTGGGACAGTAGCAGCTGAACGACTTGAATACGCAAGAAATTGTGATGCAGGCGATGAAAAAGGAGATGCAGCCTTTAAACAGGGTATCACAGCATTTAATGCTTATGTCGAAATGTCTAAGATCGACGACGCTC
>JAFYOM010000161.1 GCA_017560165.1 Parabacteroides sp. | reverse complement strand
GCCAATCCTGCAACTTCATATACAGGGATAATACAAAAAGCAATGAAAACTAATTCATTTACAAATTTACTATCAAGGTTTTTGTTCCAATCTAATAATTTGTTTGATAAGCCGAATGATCCTATACAAGATGAGAATAAAAGACTGGAAGCTAAAGCTGCTGAAATCAGCAAAGTGTAACTTTTTTTCTTCATAAAAATAAAAATTAATAGTTTAACAAGGAGCGAAGGTAATGTTTTATTCTGAAAAATAAAATAAACCAAAGAATTTCATATTTGATAGTTATGATTTATATATCCTTTCTTGTAACTATCATTTCTATAAAAGCCTATATTTTCAAGTTATTGTTATCTTTGCAACGGTTAAAAATAGGAATAATTTATGATTTCGGTTGAAGGACTTACTGTCGAGTTTGGTGGATTTACACTTTTTGATGATGTTTCTTTTGTTGTAAATAAGAAAGATCGGATTGCTTTAGTTGGAAAGAATGGGGCAGGAAAATCTACCATGTTGAAAATCTTTGCGAGTTTACAATCTCCGACATCGGGAACTGTCAGTGTTCCTAAAGAAACCTCTGTCGGTTATCTACCACAGCAAATGAAATTGGCTGATACGCAGACTGTCCGCGAGGAAGCAGAGTTAGCGTTTGCTCATATTCATGAGATGGAACAAGAAATAGAACGCTTAAATTTGCAGTTAGCTGAACGAACAGATTATGAATCAACTTCCTATCAAAACTTAATAGATCGAGTAAGCCATTTAACTGAACATTTTCAGATGATGGGTGGTCATAATTACCATGCAGAACTGGAACGTACATTGATTGGACTTGGTTTCTCTCGTGATGACTTTGATCGACCAACCTCTGAGTTTAGTGGAGGGTGGCGTATGCGTATAGAATTGGCTAAGTTGTTACTTCGTAAACCTGATGTGTTGTTGTTGGATGAGCCGACTAACCATTTGGATATAGAATCAATTCAATGGTTAGAAAATTTTATAGCAACAAGAGCCAATGCTGTTATATTGGTTTCTCATGACCGTGCTTTTATAGATAATACAACCTCTCGTACAATTGAGATAGAATTAGGTAAGATTTACGATTATAAGGTTAAATATTCAGAGTATGTTGTGTTGCGAAAGGAACGGCGAGAACAGCAGCTTCGTGCATTTGAAAACCAACAGAAGATGTTGGCTGATACAGAAGCATTTATTGAACGTTTTCGGTATAAAGCAACGAAATCCGTACAAGTTCAATCTCGTATCAAACAATTAGAAAAGATTGAACGTATTGAAGTAGATGAAGTAGATACTGCGATGTTGAATTTGAAGTTTCCACCGGCTCCTCGTTCAGGTTCTTATCCGGTTATTATAGAAGATGTAGCTAAACGATATGGGGAACATTTGGTTTTTGAAAAAGCTACATTTACGATAAATAGAGGTGATAAAGTGGCTTTTGTTGGTAAGAATGGAGAGGGTAAGTCTACATTGGTAAAATGTATCATGGGAGAAATCTCTGATTTTACAGGTAAACTTCAGTTAGGACATAATGTGAAGATTGGGTATTTTGCCCAAAATCAAGCCCAGTTGTTGAATGAAAATATGACAGTCTTTGATACAATTGATTATGTAGCTCAAGGAGATATTCGTTTAAAGATTCGGGATATTTTAGGTGCTTTTATGTTTGGAGGAGAGGCCTCTGATAAGAAAGTAAAAGTGTTATCAGGGG
>JAFYOM010000160.1 GCA_017560165.1 Parabacteroides sp. | reverse complement strand
GTTTATAGGATAGTAAAGGAAAGAGAGAATAGCTCTACTTATTAATTATTATAGACTCATAAACATTTAAAAAATCAAGATGAAAAAGATATTTGTAATGTGGGTGGTTCTCGCCTACATCTTTAGTAGTTGTAGCGGTAATACATCTACGCATCATGTGCATGATCATCATCATGAACATAACCATACTCATGAACATGCTGCACATACACATAATCACGAAGAGCATAATCACGAACATGGGACACATGACCATACAGCACATGATCATAATCATGCTGCACACGATCATGGACATGAACATGAGGAACATTCTCATGCAGGAGAAATATCCTTTAAGAAGGCACAAGCAGAAGCTGTTGGCTTACAAACATCTCAAGTAGTGCCGGGTACTTTTACAAATGTGATAAAGACTAGTGGCCGTATTTTGGTTGCTCAAGGAGAGGAAATAACAGTGGTTGCGACAGTCCCGGGTGTTGTAACTTTGGGAAAATTATCCTTTGTGGAAGGAACTGCTGTTCGTAAAGGACAAGCTGTATTAAGTTTGGCTTCTAGTAATTTGTCGGATGGCAATGTAGCATCTAAAGCAAAATTTGCCTTTGAAAAAGCAGAAAAAGAATTCAAAAGAATGGAGTCTTTAGTAGGTGACCAAATTGTTTCAGCTAAAGATTTTGAACAGGCTCGTTTAAATTATGAAAACGCTAAATTGGCTTGGGAAGCAGTAGCAGGTAAGCAGACAAAAGATGGAGTATCAGTTGTCTCTCCAATAAATGGTTATTTGAAGAATTTACAAGTAAAAGAGGGGGATTATGTGACGGTTGGCCAACCTTTAGCAACCATCTCACAAAGTAATCGTTTAGTACTTCGTGCAGAAGTATCAGAAAAATATTATCCCTATTTAGCTTCTATCCAGTCTGCTAATTTCCGTACACCATACGACAATATCACTTATAAGTTGGCTGATTTACATGGACGTTTGTTGTCATATGGAAAAGCTTCTGATTCAAACTCTTTCTTTGTGCCTGTTACTTTTGAATTTGATAATAAAGGTGCAATTATTCCAGGATCATTTGTTGAAATTTATCTGTTGACGACTCCAATGGAACAGGTCATCAGTATACCTATTTCTGCATTGATTGAAGAACAAGGTATTTATTCTGTATATGTACGTGAACATGAAGAGGCTTATCGTAAAGTAACGGTAAAGTTAGGTGCTAACAATGGTACAGAAGTTCAAATACTATCAGGATTGAAGGTTGGAGATGAAATCGTTACAGAAGGCGCTTATCAGATTCGCTTGGCCTCTGCTTCTAATGCGATTCCTGCTCATTCACATAGTCATTAAATTTATTTACTATGTTGAACAAGATTATATATTATTCGTTACATAACAGATTAGTTGTATTAATCTGTGCGTTGTTATTAATGATTGCCGGAACATATACTGCATATCATACAGATGTAGATGTATTTCCGGATTTGAATGCGCCAACCGTTGTAGTTATGACAGAAGCGAATGGAATGGCACCGGAAGAGGTAGAACGGTTGGTGACTTTTCCAGTGGAAACTGCTGTAAATGGGGCTACCGGAGTGCGTCGGGTTCGTTCTTCTTCAACTACAGGTTTTTCTGTTGTTTGGGTTGAATTTGATTGGGGTACAGATATTTATTTAGCACGTCAGATTGTTTCTGAAAAGTTAGCTATTGTTAGTGAGAGTTTACCTGATTATGTAGGTAAACCAACTTTAGGGCCACAGTCTTCCATTTTGGGAGAGATGATGATTATAGGCTTGACCATTGATGAAAGCAAGCAAGGAGAGGTAGTAACATCTCCGATGGATTTGCGAACAATTGCAGATTGGACTTTTCGCCCACGTTTGCTTTCTACCGGTGGAGTTGCTCAGGTTGCTGTGATTGGTGGAGATATCAAAGAGTATCAGATATTATTAGATCCTGCTCGTATGCGTCATTATGGAATTACCCTGGACGAGGTATTAGCTGTTACACGTAATATGAACCGTAATGCAAATGGAGGGGTTTTGTATGAATATGGAAATGAATATATCTTACGAGGTATTCTTTCATCCACTGTGGCTGAAGAAATAGGTAAAGGAGTCGTAAAAACAATAAATGACTCACCTGTTTTATTGGAGAATATAGCAACGATTCAGATAGGAGGTAAAATCCCAAAATTAGGGATGGCATCTGAACGAACCAAACCTGCTGTATTGATTACGATAACCAAACAACCCAATACAAGTACTAATGACTTGACTGCTAAATTAGATCATATAGTAGCTGATTTGCAGAAGAATTTACCTGCGGATGTACATGTTTCAACCGATATTTTCCGTCAAAGTCGTTTTATTAATAGTTCTATTGATAATGTAAAGAACAGTTTGTTTGAAGGAAGTATTTTTGTCGTGATTATTTTGTTCTTATTCTTAATGAATGTACGTACAACACTAATCTCGTTGATTGCTCTTCCTCTCTCATTATTAGTTTCTATATTGACTTTGCATTATATGGGTTTGACTATCAATACTATGAGTTTAGGCGGTATGGCTATTGCTATCGGTTCATTGGTTGATGATGCGATTGTCGATGTTGAAAATGTATTTAAGCATATTCGAGAAAATCGTTTGTTGCCGGTTGAACAACAACGCTCTATTATAGATGTTGTATTTGATGCTTCTCGTGAGGTACGTATGCCTATCTTAAATTCAACGTTGATTATTATTGTCAGTTTTGTTCCCTTGTTCTTTTTGAGTGGAATGGAAGGTCGTATGTTGGCTCCGTTGGGAATAGCATTTATCGTGGCTTTGTTTGCATCTACAGTAGTTGCTTTAACTTTGACTCCTGTGTTATGTAGTTTCTTATTGAATCGAAGGTCTACTGAACAACATGAAGAGAAAGAGGCTTGGGTTGCACGTAAATTGAAAGAACTATATGGAAAAGCATTGGAAATAATTTTAAAACAGAAAAAACTTGTTCTAGCTGGAACCATAGTGTTGTTTATTGTTACTTTAGGTACTTTCTTTACATTAGGACGTAGTTTTCTTCCCTCTTTTAATGAAGGGTCATTCACTATCAATGTAAGTT
>JAFYOM010000159.1 GCA_017560165.1 Parabacteroides sp. | reverse complement strand
GTCATATCGATATGAGTAAATTACCAATCGGTGACCCCACTCTTTCTGCTAAGGAAATTATCGGAAATGAGAGCCAGGAACGTATGGGCTTGTTGATGAAAGAGGAAGATGTTGAAAGAGTAAGAAGAATTGCAGATCGTGAACGTGCTCCGATGTATACAGTTGGAGAAACTACTGACGATATGAAATTTGTTTTTGAACAGGCTGATGGTGTTAAACCAATCGATATCAAATTGGAATATATGTTTGGTAAACCACCTCGTACTGTTATGACTGATCATACAGTTGAAACAACATATCAACCGGTAGTTTATAAAGAATCAGAACTACACCATTATTTAGAAAATGTATTGCAGTTGGAGGCTGTTGCTTGTAAGGATTGGTTGACCAATAAAGTAGACCGTTCGGTTACAGGTAAGATTGCACGTCAGCAATGTCAAGGTGAGTTACAATTGCCGTTGAGTGACTTAGGTGCTGTAGCTTTAGATTATCGTGGTAAAGCTGGTATTGCTACCTCTATCGGTCATGCTCCACAGGTTGCGATGGTAGATCCTGCAGCCGGTTCAGTGATGGCTATTGCTGAGTCATTGACTAATATTGTATTTGCTCCGTTAGCAGATAAGTTGTCTGGTGTTTCATTAAGTGCAAACTGGATGTGGCCTTGTCGTAATGAGGGTGAAGATGCACGTTTGTATACTGCTGTTCAAGCTGCATCTGATTTTGCGTGTGCATTGGGTATTAATATCCCAACAGGTAAAGACTCTTTGTCTATGACTCAGAAGTATGGAGAAGACAAAGTTATTTCTCCGGGAACTGTTATTATCTCAGCAGGTGCGGAGGTTAGTGATATTCGTAAGATTGTTTCTCCAGTATTGGCTCATGAAAAGAATTCTTACCTATATTATATTGACTTCTCATTTGATACATTGAAGTTAGGAGGTTCTGCATTTGCTCAGGTTTTGAATAAGTTGGGTAGTGAAGTTCCTACAGTTCAAGATCCTGAATATTTCCAGGATGCATTTAATGCAATTCAAGAAGCTATTGAACAAGGGTTGATTTTAGCCGGACATGATATTTCTGCTGGTGGTATGATTACTACTTTGTTGGAAATGTGTTTCGCAAATGTAGAAGGCGGTTTAGATGTAAACTTGGATAAGATTTCAGAACAGGATATCGTGAAGATTTTATTTGCTGAAAATCCGGGTATTATTGTTCAAGTTAAAGATAAGAAAGCATTTGAAAAGTTATTAGAAGAAGCTGGTGTTGGTTTTGCTGTTATCGCTAAACCGACTGAAGAACGTCATATTTTAGTATCAAAGGATGGTATTCAATATCATTTTGGCATCGATTATATGCGTGATGTTTGGTATTCTTCTTCTTATAAGTTGGATATAAAACAGAGTGGTAGTGTATGTGCCGGTAATCGTTTTGAAAACTATAAGATGCAACCGTTGGAATTTAAATATAACAAGAATTTCACTGGTAAGTTAGCTGATTATGGTTTGACTGCAGATCGTAAGAGTGCAAGTGGTATAAAGGCTGCTGTTATTCGTGAAAAAGGATGTCAGTGTGAACGTGAAACTGCTTATGCATTGTATTTAGCAGGTTTTGATGTAAAAGATGTTCACATGACTGACTTGGCTTCTGGACGTGAAACCTTGGAAGATGTAAATATGATTGTTTTCTGTGGCGGTTTCTCTAACTCTGATGTGTTAGGTTCTGCTAAAGGTTGGGCAGGAGGTTTCTTGTTTAACGAAAAAGCAAAACAAGCATTGGATAACTTCTATGCACGCCCTGATACATTGAGTTTGGGTATTTGTAACGGTTGTCAGTTAATGGCTGAGTTAGGTGTTATCTATCCGGAACATGAAAAGAAACATAAGATGTTGCACAATGATTCACATAAATTTGAATCAAACTTTGTAACATTGGAGATACCGAAAAACCATTCGGTTATGTTTGGCTCTTTGAGCGGTTGTAAGATCGGAGCTTGGGTTGCTCACGGTGAAGGTAAGTTTGGTTTCCCTTATGAGGAAAAAGAATATCACATCATCGCGAAATACAATTATGAAGGTTATCCGGCTAACCCGAATGGATCACCTTGGTCTGTGGCTGGTGTATGTTCTAAAGATGGTCGTCATTTAGCAATGATGCCTCACTTAGAACGTGCGATGTTCCCATGGCAGTGTGGTTACTATCCGGAAGATCGTAAGAACAGTGATGAAGTTACACCTTGGATTGAAGCATTCGTTAATGCTCGTAAGTGGGTTGAAGAACAGAAATAATTCTTTTATTCTTAATATTTTAAAAGCGAAGTCCTCTTTGATAAAGAAAGGGGACTTCGCTTTTTTTGATAAACGATGAATTGTAAAGTCTGGAAAGTATTCTTTCTTGTTTATTGTGTACCTTTGCATGCGTTATTAAAAAATATATAAATTATCTACATGAAAGCGTTAACAATTGGAGATTTAAAAGCTCGTATTCCTATTATCCAAGGTGGAATGGGAGTCGGAATCTCCTTATCTGGCTTAGCCTCAGCCGTAGCAAATGAAGGTGGGATTGGTGTTATTTCCGCAGCTGGTCTCGGTCTCTTATATAAAAAATTATCTCCTAATTACACAGAAGCTGGTAATCTTGGCTTAAAAGAAGAAATTCGTAAGGCACGCGAGAAAGCAAAAGGTATTATTGGGGTGAATGTGATGGTGGCTCTTTCTGATTTTGCAGAATTGGTAAAGACTAGTATTGCAGAAAAAGTTGATGTTATTTTCAGTGGAGCAGGATTACCATTGGATTTACCCTCTTTTTTAAAGAAAGATAGTGTAACTAAATTAGTCCCAATTGTATCTAGCGCTCGGGCTGTACGTATCATTTGTGAAAAATGGAAAAATAATTATGATTATTTGCCTGACGCAGTAGTTTTGGAAGGTCCGAAAGCGGGAGGACATTTAGGATATAAAGAAAACCAAATCGATGATGAAAACTATGCTTTGGAAGTTCTATTACCTCAAGTAGTGGAGGAAGTTTCTCGTTTTGAAGAAAAATATAATAAAAGAATCCCGGTAATTGCAGCAGGAGGAATTTATACAGGTGAGGATATTAAACGCATGATGGATCTTGGAGCATCGGGTGTTCAGTTAGGAACTCGATTTGTTACAACTTTTGAATGTGATGCTTCTGAAGCTTTTAAAGAAACCTATATTAAAGCAGAAGAGAAAGATATTGAGATTATCAAAAGTCCGGTTGGTATGCCTGGACGTGCGATTCATTGTAATTTCTTACAGAAAGTCAAAGAGGGATTGAAACAACCAAAGGTCTGTCCTTTTAATTGTATAAAAACGTGTGAGATATCTCGTAGCCCTTATTGTATTGTTACTGCTTTATATAATGCTTTTAAAGGGAATTTCGAAAATGGATATGCCTTCGCAGGCAGTAATGCATGGCGAACAACACGTATAATGTCTGTAAAAGAGACATTTCAGGAACTTCTAGAAGAATGGAAGAATGCTAAATAATAAAAGGAAGGGGGATTTAAAAGCCTCCTTCCTTTTTTGTTTAGGTTTATTTATATACCGATAGATAGGTATTTTTATAATTCTTCTAGAAAGGATTTTTAGTATATAAAGGAAAAGCTTTACCTTTGTACGACGAAACCGTGATTTATTTTTATAGATTTAAAGCTTATGAGATTTGAAAACGAAAACTGGGCGCAGTTTAAAGGGGAGACATGGAAAAAAGAAATTAATGTAAGGGATTTTATTCAACACAATTACAAACCTTACGACGGTGATGATACTTTCCTAGTGCCTTCTTCAGAAAAAACAAAGAAGGTTTGGGATAAGTTGACTGAAATGTTTAAAGTCGAAAGAGAAAAGGGTGTTTATGACGCTGAAACAAAACTACCTCAAAGTATTGATACATACGGTCCGGGCTATATAGATAAAGAAAATGAAGTGATTGTAGGTTTGCAAACTGATGCTCCATTGAAACGTGGAATTTTCCCAAAAGGGGGTATTCGTATGGTGGAAAATAGTTTGGAAGCTTATGGTTATCAGCTGGATGCGATGACCAAAGAGATTTTTACTAAATATAGAAAAACTCATAACGAAGGAGTATTCTCTGCATATACAGATGAGATGTTGGCCGCACGTCGTTCGGCAATTATAACAGGTTTGCCTGATGCGTATGGTCGTGGTCGTATCATTGGTGACTATCGTCGTGTACCTTTATATGGAACACAAATATTAATTGAAGAAAAGAAGCGTTTCCAAAAACGTTTGGATATTCAAGAATTAACTGAAGAAATTATTCGAAATCGTGAAGAGGTAACTGATCAGATCAAAGCATTGAAAGCATTTGAAAAAATGTGTGCAGCATATGGTTTTGATGTAACTCGTCCGGCTAAAGATGCACGTGAAGCAGTTCAGTTCTTGTATTTAGCTTATTTGGCAGCTGTGAAGGATCAAGATGGAGCAGCTATGTCATTGGGTCGTACCTCAACATTCTTAGATATTTATATCGAAAAGGATATTGAAGCTGGTAAATTGACAGAAGATGAAGCACAAGAATTGATTGACCAATTTATCATTAAATTGCGTATTGTTCGTTTCTTGCGTACTCCGGAATATAATGACCTATTCTCTGGAGATCCAGTTTGGGTTACTGAATCATTAGCGGGACAGGGTGTAGATGGTCGTTCTTTGGTTACAAAGACCTCTTACCGTTATTTACATACTTTGTATAATTTAGGCCCGGCTCCAGAACCAAACTTGACTGTTCTTTGGTTTAACAATGCCCCAGAAAACTGGAAGAAATTCTGTGCAAAAGTTTCAATCGATACTTCAGCAATCCAGTATGAAAATGACGATTTGATGCGTCCGGATTATGGAGATGATTACGGTATAGCTTGTTGTGTGTCTCCTATGAAAATTGGTAAACAAATGCAGTATTTTGGCGCTCGTGCTAACTTGGCGAAATGTTTACTATATGCAATCAATGGTGGACGTGATGAAAAGACAGGTATTCAGGTGACACCTCGTTTCGAACCAATTACCAGTGAATATTTGGACTATAACGAAGTTATGGAAAAATATGAGCAGATGATGCGCTGGTTGGCAAAAGTATATATCAATGCTTTGAAGATCATTCATTATATGCACGATAAATATGCGTATGAAGCGTTTGAGATGGGTCTTCATGATGGGGATGTAGAACGTATTCGTGCAACAGGTATTGCCGGTTTATCTATTGTTGCCGATTCTTTGGCTGCAATTCGTGATACAAAAGTAAGAGTTATCCGTGATGAACGTGGTTTAGCTGTTGATTTTGAACGTGAAGGAGACTATGTTCCTTTTGGAAACAACGATGAACGTACGGATAGTATTGCTGTAGATATAACAGAAAAATTCATGGAATATTTACGTCAGCATCAGACTTATCGTAAAGCGACACCTACACAGTCAATCTTGACTATTACTTCTAATGTCGTTTATGGTAAGAAAACTGGAGCTACTCCTGATGGTCGTCCTGCAGGAACTCCGTTTGCTCCGGGTGCTAATCCGATGAACGGACGTGATCAGAAAGGTGCTATTGCAGCATTGGCTTCTGTTGCTAAATTGCCGTTCCAGCATGCACATGATGGTATTTCATATACGTTTGCAGTATCTCCTGCTACATTAGGAAAAGAACGTGATATTCAAATCAGCAACATGGTTAGTCTATTAGATGGTTACTTTACTCCGGATGGTGGTCAGCATTTGAATGTGAATGTTTTTGATAAAGAACTATTGGTAGATGCAATGGAGCATCCTGAAAAATATCCGCAATTGACTATTCGTGTATCAGGTTATGCCGTGAACTTTGTGAAGTTGACACGCGAACAACAGTTAGATGTAATTTCACGTACAATCAATCAATCTTTATAATCCATTGGTTGGAAAGATACATTCATTAGAGAGTTTCGGGACCGTTGATGGTCCCGGAATTCGTTTTGTGGTCTTTATGCAGGGCTGCCCGCTTCGTTGTCAGTATTGCCATAATCCGGATACATGGGAGGTGAATCGAGAAACTCCTTATCTGTTGGAACCTAAAGCGTTGCTTTCAGAGGTTTTACGTTATAAAAACTTCATCGCTAAAGGTGGTGTGACGGTTACAGGGGGGGAGCCTCTTTTAC
>JAFYOM010000158.1 GCA_017560165.1 Parabacteroides sp. | reverse complement strand
CCATGAATTGACCACTTTCTGCAACAGGATACATACCCATTGTAGCAGAAACCAATGCTACGTTATCCAAGAAAGAAGAACAGATACCCAATATCAAAGCGATTATGTTTACGTTCTCAAAGTTGTCACTCAAGAAGTTGGCCATGATGGTTAACTGACCGGTAGCATTCAATGCCTGTACAGACATCAAGATACCTAAGAAAAAGAAGATGGTACTGATATCAATACGAGAGAAGACACGATGAACACGAAGTTCTTGGAGAGTCTCATCTTTGAGATGTGTATAACGACGATCGGTGATAACCCATAATGCTACTAATCCTAATAGAACACCCATGAATGGAGGTAATTGGATTAACATTTGCAATACAGGGATAATCGCCAAAGAGGTTAAACCGACAATCAAAATGGTTTTACGCAATTTCAGATCGATCTTAGCCAGTGTCGGATCTTCTTGGTTAGTTGAAACCAATACTGCATCTTTAGGCAACATGAAGGTTGTTGCAATCAATGGAACAATCATCATGGCTAATGACGGCAGGATTACATGGCTTACCTGATGACCAACGGATAGGTTTCCGCCTGTCCAAAGAAGTAGGGTGGTCACATCACCGATAGGAGACCAAGCTCCTCCGGCATTGGATGCCACAATGATCATACATGAGAATAAGAGACGCATCTCTTTCTCCGGTATCAGTTTACGTGCGATTGCGATTAACACGATAACGGTAGCAATGTTACCCAATAGAGCTGCCATAAAGAAGGTGATAAATGACAAAATCCATAACAGTTTGCGGGGTGCATTGGTTTTGATCGCGGAGGTAATCACGCTGAAACCTCTGTGTGAGTCGATAATGTCAATGATAGCCATTGAGGCCAATACGAAGAAAAGGGTAGTAGAGACATCGCCTAATGCTTCGATCATACGGAACTCAATAAATTCGTAAGCCTGTTCATGAACCGGAAGTTCGGCAAATGCCGGAAATCCTTTGATAAATTCAGCAAGATGTACAGGGGGATGGGAGGTGAAGATACCAACAGCATCGATTAAGAAAAAGAGCCATAGCAAAATAGACATACCTACTGCTGTTGCTGCTTTATTGATCTTTATCACCTCTTCAAAGGCAATAGCCAATATGCCAATAATAAAAACAATTGGCATCAAATAATACAAAATCATCTTTAAAGTTTATTAGGTTTATAATTATTCTTTTGAACAAAAATAGAAATAAATTGTAAATATAAACCTTTAGAGATGTGAATTTGGGTGATTTTTAATGCTTTTTGGTCTGTTTTAAATAGTAGTGATAACGTTCCATGATTTCACGAACATAGTAGTATGTTTCCGAACCACGAAGATAACCATGTTTGCAGACAGAGTCGTTATAAAATTCCGGTTCGTTTTTCAAACGGATATATTCGGCAACGTTGTTATCCCAAACACATGGATCCTTGCCATATTTCTCTGCCAATCGTTGAGCGTCAAATACATGTCCGATTCCGGCATTATAGGCAGCTAATGTGAATTTGGTTTTTTCTGTAGGGTCTGTTATTTTATTGAACCCTTTACGGAAACGCACTAAACATTCAACTCCGGTACGGATGGCTATGTCCGGATTTTTAAGTTCGTGTGGAGATACATTCAGCCTTTTCGCCGTATTAGGCATGATTCCCATCAATCCTTCGGCTCCAGCCCATGAAACCACATCCGGGTTGAAACGGGACTCCTGGTAACAGAGAGAGGCCAATAATTGCCAATCCCAATCCAATGTTTGGGCATGTTGACGGAACAGATGGTCGTAGGGGGAGATATGACCGTTTTTGACTTCAGGCAATTCGGCTTGTATCGGTCGCTTGCTGAGTTCGAAATAGCGTTTATACAACGCTTTATAAATATTTTTACGTTTGGTATCGGAAGCCCAATTATTGATAGCCGCTGCTAACAGCGGACTCTCTTTGCGTACAGCCCAAGAAGAACGTTGCAAGAAGCTGATTTCAAGTGAGATATTTAAGTTCCAATAGTAGGTCTTATTGAGTCGGGCTACATTCTCATCGCTGACGGTGTAGGGGATTTCTCCGGTGGAAACCATACCTATCAGGTCCTCTTTGGTGATGGTATCGGCTGTTACTTCATGAATAATCAGTCCTCCTCCTAACTCCTTGTTTAGGTTTTTGAGTCGTTCGTGGTATTTGGTATTGGGTTTGACGTAAATCTCTTTCCCGATCAGTTCTGTTACGTCTGTGATTTGTTTGTCACCTTTATTGGCTCGTTGGACTAAAACCTGACACTCCTGTGATTCTCTACCGCAAAAAAGAAACTGATTCTTCAATGAGGCTGTAATCATGATGGGGTAGGCCACTACATCCGCATCGCCGTTTTTCAACATCTCAAGTAGTTTGGTGGAGTTTTCGGCCACTTTCATCTTGAGCTTTAATCCTTCCGATTGTGCAAACTCCTTGATCAGTTCGTATTCATACCCCATCGGTTGCATTTTGTATTTGAAATAGGAGGTCGAACTGTAGAGTGTGACTACTGTCAACTCGCCTTTTTCTTTGATCTGGGGTAGGTCGGTAGAGACTATATTCTCCTCTTGCTGTTCCTGTTGGGATTGTTTGCAACTACCCAAAAGGAACAGTATGGAAATCCATATAAAGAGGAGTTGTTTCATGTGTTATCTTTTTTGAAGTAAAACTACATTTTCAACGTGGTGTGTATGTGGGAACATATCTACCGGTTGTACCTTTTTGACTGCATATTTTACATTCAACAAACTCAAGTCACGTGCTTGGGTTGCCGGGTTACAGCTAACGTAAACGATACGTTCGGGTTCGGCAAACAGAATGGTGTTGATCACATCGTCATGCATACCAGCACGTGGAGGGTCTGTGATGATTACATCCGGACGACCGTGTTGGTTGATGAATTCCTGTGTCAATAGATCTTTCATATCACCGGCATAGAACAAGGTGTTCTCTATCTTGTTTAAAGCAGAGTTTACTTTTGCATCTTCGATCGCTTCCGGTACATATTCAATACCGATCACTTTTTTAGCTTGGCGAGATACGAAGTTGGCAATCGTTCCTGTTCCGGTATAAAGGTCATAAACCAACTCATTACCGGTCAAGCCTGCAAATTCACGAGCTACTTTATACAATTCGTATGCTTGTTCACTATTTGTCTGGTAGAATGATTTTGGACCAACCTTAAATTGTAATCCCTCCATCTCTTCGATGATATGATCTTTGCCACGGAAAACAAGAACCTCTTGATCGGTAATGGTATCGTTACATTTTCCATTGATTACATACATCAATGAGGTAATTTCCGGAAATTGTTCGGCAACGTATGAGAGTAACGCTTCACGACGTTCTACATCTTCGTGATAGAATACGACAACTACCATCAAATCACCGGTAGAGGCGGTACGAATCATAAGGGTACGGATAAATCCCTCTTGGTTACGAAGATCATAGAATGGGTAACCTTCGTGACTCAAACAATATTCTTTAATAGCCAATCGGATACGGTTGGAAATATCATCTTGTAACCAACATTTATGGATGTCAAGCACCTTGTCGAACATACCCGGGATATGGAAACCGACTCCGTTCATGCAATCGAACTTAGTATCGGTTTTTACCTCTTCCTCTGTCAACCATTTTTTGTTGGAGAAGGTAAATTCCAATTTGTTACGGTAGAAGGTTGTCTGTTTAGAACCTTTGATAGGAAGAATCTCTTCCATCTCGATTTTACCGATGCGAGTCAGATTATCGATAACCTGTTTATGTTTATAGCGGATCTGTTCTTCGTAAGGAAGATGTTGCCATTTACAACCTCCACAAACCCCAAAATGTTCGCAAAACGGAACGGCTCGTTGGGCTGCCTGTTCATGGAAAAAGATAGCTTTACCCTCTGCATAACTATGTTTTTTGCGTGTTAACTGTATGTCAACAACATCACCGGGTGCTACGTAAGGTACAAATACCACCATATCGTTTACCCGTGCAATAGCCTTACCTTCTGCGGCTACATCTGTTATTGTTACCTTTTCCAATACAGGTAACTGTTTCTTTTTTCTTGCCAAGATGATTCAATTTTAATTTTGAGTGCAAAGATACATATTTAAACCATTTTTGTTGTTAAAAGGGACATGATTGAACAAGAAAAGATATTTACTTTTGCAACGATAGAACTAAAAAAAGATTCATTTACTCATAAGAATAAAATAGGGTTGAACCAAAACCTTGATTCCTCGATAGAAATTTTTTTATCGGGGAATTTTTTTCTATTCTTAAATATTTATATTTTCGCTTCCTCTCAAATGTTTATTTACAGAATCTTTATGGATAGATCTCAAATCTTAGATGAAATACAGAGGAATGTGACCCTTTTGTCAAATGTGGATTATCAATATATTCCGCTGCATCAGAAGGCATCTCCGGCTGTCCCTGTTTTACGGGAGATGATGAAACTACTCCGAAAGGTGGTTTTTCCCGGCTTTTTCGGGACGGAACAGGAGGCAAAATCTGACTCTATTCAATATTATACCGGTGTTTATCTGGAACAAATCTATGATATGCTTCAAGAGCAGATTTATCATGGACTCTGTTTTGAGTCTGCAGATTTGTCTAATCCTAAAGAACAGGCATCGAAAGCAGCTCTCGCTTTTATCAATAAGATTCCACATATTAAATATTTGTTGTCGACCGATGTAAAAGCTATTTTGGATGGAGACCCGGCAGCAAAGAGTCCGAGTGAGATTATATTCTGTTATCCGGCTATCCATGCAATCCTACATCAACGTGTAGCACATGAGTTGCTGAAATTAGAGATTCCGGTTATCCCTCGTATCATTACGGAGATGGCCCATTCTGATACCGGTATTGATATTCATCCGGGTGCTCAGATAGGAGAGTATTTCAGCATCGATCATGGGACCGGGGTTGTTATTGGACAGACGGCTATTATCGGTAATCATGTGCGGTTGTATCAGGGGGTTACATTGGGTGCCAAGAATTTTACATTAGATGAAAATGGTCTTCCGTTGGATATCCCTCGACATCCGATTATAGAAGATTATGTAACAATCTATTCAAATGCCTCGGTTTTAGGTCGCATCACTATCGGACGTGGATCTGTCATCGGAGGTAATATTTGGTTGACACATAGTGTACCTCCTAATTCAAGGATTTTACAAACACGTGCAGTAGAGGATAAGTAATCATTAAAAAAATTATATACCATGAAGAAGAATTTGAAAGTTGGCTCATTGGCTGTAGCTGCCATTGTTTCGGCCGGTAGTTTGTTTAGCTCTTGTGTAGAGTCTAAAAAAGAGTGTTCTCAAAAAGAAATTGCTTTTATTGCAAATGATCCTAAGATTGAAATTTATTCATCAGAGGTACAAGATACGGTTCGTTTGATGTTGATTTCTGATACTCATTTATGGATGAGTGATAGCCGAGAAGATCCTTTTAAAGAATATAGTAAACGTATGTCGAAGGCTTATAATGAAACCAAGCATTATAAAACCGGAGAGGATACAAACCCGGCAGAGTGTTTTGTGAATACATTGGCTTTGGCTAAAGAGAAAAAGGTGGATGCGATCGCTTTATTAGGTGATATTTTCAGCTATCCATCAGAATATGCGATCGAGTGGGCAAAAGAACAGTTGGATCAAACCGGTATCCCTTATTATTATACTAGCGGTAATCATGACTGGCATTATGAAGGAATGGAAGGTTCTTCCAGAAGTCTACGTGAGACATGGGTAGAAAAACGTTTGAAACCTATTTTTGGAGATGTTAATCCGTTGATGTATAGCGCAGAGGTTAAAGGTGTAAAACTTTTGATGATTGATGACTCTATCTTGGAAATACTTCCGGAACAGTTGGAATTTTTCCGTCAAGAGGAAAAAGAGGGTAAACCGATGTTGTTGATGATGCACGTACCGTTGTATGCACCGGGAAGAAGAGCTAGCTATGCGATTGGTAATCCGAATTGGAATGCCGCTAATGATAATGGATATAGAGCAGAAAGACGTCAAAGATGGCCGGAAGAGGGACATAAACCGGAAACTTATGATTTCTATAATGCGGTTATTAACTCATCTAATTTGATGGCTTCATTTACCGGTCATACACATGTAACAGGAGTGGATATCATCAAAGGAAAACCTCATTTCAATATTCGTGAAAACGCTCTTGGTGCTTATATGGAAGTTGTAATTATTCCGAATAAGTAAAAGCATCATAAGTCATAAAGCAAAGACCTGGCCGTGTGGGCAGGTCTTTTTTATTTATCCTCGAAATTTTGTAGGATTGTTTTCCTTTTTTAAAATAGAACTATTTTTGCAAGGATATTATTTTGAAATAAAACGGTTTCTGGCAATCGGAAGAAGCTTATGGAGAGCGAATTGCTGGGAATGGTCTGTAAATAAAAACAATGAAAGTCTATGAAGAAACTATTTCAGATCCTTTCGCTGGCTTTGGGAATATGCTTGTTTACAGCATGCGAAGATCACAATAACGAAGTGCTACAACCGGAAGAAGCCGTTATGCAAGATGGTGAGTACGAAGGTTTAGGTGAAGGAAGAAGCGGTATGATAAAAGTGGCCATTGTCGTGAAGAATCATATCATTACTGCCATCCGAATCCTCAGTCAGTCGGAATCGGTGTTCGCACAACCGGCCGAGCAGCAGATTATGGATGCGGTGTTGGAAATGCAGACAACAGAGGGAGTAGATGCAGTAAGTGGAGCTACGCTTACATCGAACGGAATGTTGACGGCTATCGGTATGGCTATCGATGCGGCTAAAGGTGTGCAAAAGGAGGATGTAACCTATAGCGATACCTCTTGTGATATAGTGGTGGTGGGTGCCGGTGGTGCCGGACTGTCTGCTGCCGTGCAGGCTGCATCTATGGGAGCACATGTCATTGTGCTGGAGAAGCAGGGAATTATCGGGGGAAACACGAACTACGCTACTGGTGGGCTGAATGCGGCTGAGACATCCGTACAGAAAAGTTTGGGTATTCAGGACTCCAAGCAGAGTCATTTCGATGATACAATGAAGGGTGGGCATTATTTGAACGACGTGTCGTTGGTGACTATCCTTGTAGAAAAAGCTGCCGAAGCGGTGGACTGGCTGATTTCGTTGGGTGCCGATATGAGCAATGTTGGCAAGATGGCCGGGTCCAGTCAGAAACGTACACACCGTCCGAACGGTGGGGCAGCCATCGGTCCTCATTTGGTGTCGATCTTGAACAAGGCGGTACAGGCTGAAAACATTTCCATCCGCACGCGGAATATGGTTACTGCTTTGACCGAACAGAATGGAAAAGTAACGGGAGTAAAGGTCAGTACTTCTTCAGGAACCTATAGCATCCAGGCCAAGGCGGTGATTCTTGCAACAGGTGGCTTTGGTGCGAATCTGTCTATGATCGGACAATATCGACCGGAATTGCAAACGTTCAAAACCTCTAACCATGGTGGAGCTACAGGGGATGCTTTTGCATGGGTAACTCCGTTGCAGGCTGAGCTGGTGCAGATGGATCAAATCCAGATACATCCTACCGGTGAAAAAGGTAGTCATCTGCTGATAACGGAAGCCGTACGAGGTAATGGAGCCATTTTGGTAAACCGCGAAGGGCTACGTTTCGCCAACGAGATGTGGACCCGCGATAAGCTTTCTGAGGCTATTTTGGAACAGACGGACAAAAGTGTTTTCATCGTATTCGATCAAAGCGTGCGCAAGTCGCTTTCTACCATCGAAAACTATGCGCAACAGGGTTTACTGACCACTGCTAACACGCCTGCCGAATTGGCTAAGGCTTTGAAACTTCCGGTGGATGCCTTTGTAAATACGATAGAAACCTATCAGGTGTATCAGGCTACCGGAGAGGATTTGGATTTTCATCGGGAGGCAGAGGAGATGCTCTTCCCCTTGAACGAGGCTCCCTATTATGCCATTGAAGTAGAGCCGGTGATACATCACACTATGGGAGGAATCAAGATTAATACGAAGGCGGAAGTTATAACCCGAGCTGGCAATGCGATTCCCGGACTGTATGCAGCCGGTGAGGTAACCGGAGGGGTACATGGCGGAAACCGATTAGGTGGAAACGCCGTAGCGGATATCGTAGTATTCGGTAAGCTCGCTGGTACTTCGGCTGCTCGTTCCATCGGGTTGGAATAAAAAAAAAGAAAAGACCTGCGCAAATCACTTTGGGCAGGTCTTTTTTTTGTTTTAAAAAATCGAGTGTTTTATAAGAGTAAGGTTTTGGTTAATATTGAAAACTTATATAGTAATTTGTTATATGGATTTATGTTTATCTCTTCTGTTACCCAAACCCTGGATAGTCGGATGAATCGATATTACTGATGGTAAAAGTAGGAGGTTTGGATTGAGTGGTTATTATCTGATTTACATTTTTGATGTTCTATTTTTCTATCTGGTTTTGAAAATGTGATAAAAGTGATATATGGAACACTTTTGCAAACATAAGAACTATCGTTGTTCGGTAGGTTATTTTCATCTTTGTCACTCAAAATAGAAAATAGAATGTATAAAAAAGAGATTATAAACGTTAAGATTGAAGATTTCAAGAGGTATAATCATCAAATAGATTATATAGATGATGATTTGGTGATGGTGAGGAATCTGATAGGTTTACCTTATAAAGAAGATCTCCCGGTAAGGATGGATTGTTTTTTGATGATTTATTGTATCGAAGGGAAGGTCCAATTCTTTATGAATGGTAAAGAGTTTTGTTTAGATGCAGGGAATGTCTTTTTTTGTTTACCCTCTATGGTGTTTAATCGGGTAATTTCTTCTGTGATGCATAATGTGATGATTTTTGGCTTTTCACATAATTTCCTTTCGCGTGTAGTACCTCGGAATAAAAGCATTATTAATGCCGGTTTTTATATTTATAAGAATCCGATTCATGAGGTTTCAACTCAACATTCCATCTTTTCGATTTATGGGCAGCTGATTAATGAAAAGATTAATAATTCAGAACAACCTTATAGTCGTCTAATCATCCATTCATTGTGTTCAGCCCTGTTTTGTGAGATGATGTCCTATTTTCAGCGTTTGGTGGGGGATGATGTTTCGGATGTCAAAAGAGAGTTTTCACAAGCATATCATATCTATAAGCGCTTTTTAGAAAAAGTAGCAGCCGATCAGGGAGTCCATCGATCAGTCAATTATTATGCAACGGAATTATTTTATACTCCGAAATATTTATCAAAAATTGTACATGAAGTAAGTGGAAAGACTCCTTCTACAATTATTCATGAACATGCTATAGAGCTTATCAAATACCAATTGAAACGTACCAATAGACCGATTAAGCAGATAGCAGACGAATTAGAATTTCCTAATATCTCTTTCTTTGGTAAGTATGTGAAGAAACACTTAGGAGTATCTCCCTCACAATACCGTAAACAAGAAGAATAATTCAGAGAGTATTTTAATAGGAGTAGAGGATGTGAATGAAATTCAATGTAACTAGCTTCAGACATAAGATATATGAGTTTATGGAAGCTTTAGGATTGCTGACAAGTAGAAGATAAAAGCAGGGAAATATAAATCTACCTTAAGTCGTAATAATTCGCCCGTACAAGGCCTATTATTACGACTTTTTTGTAAATTTGCAATTGGTTAGGGGTAACTCTATCCAAGACATATGAGAAAAAGAAGAAGCGTTATGCTTATCTTGTACTTGAAAACGTAGGAAATTTTCAATTAGGATACAAGGATGGCATAGTGGTTCTCACGCTATAGCGTGGGCTGCTATTGTTACATCTGTATCCGAGGTTTCCTACGACCTTCAAGTAAGAGTGTGGCATACAGTTCACGCTTTTGTTGTTATGAATTGTTAAATTAAAGTTCTATGATATGAAAAAGTTATGGTCGTTATTACTAATTGTATTTGCTTTGTGTGGTTGCGTTGGAGCTCCAACAAAAGCAAATAAGAAGTTCTCAAATGTTCAGCAAGAAAACTTTGATAATATGCTTGCACGAAACAAAGACAAAAGTTATCGTTTAGGGAATAAAATATTAGAAAAGGAATTTAAT
>JAFYOM010000157.1 GCA_017560165.1 Parabacteroides sp. | reverse complement strand
CTCCCCTATAATACGAGTTAAATTCAAACTATCAGTCAAATCCCCATAATGTAAAATTAAGTTTCGGTTTTCCACATGTGGATCTTGATATAAATGGTCTATTCGCTCCGTATTAAACAATGATGAACGACGCTTTATCCCATGCACCGTATATCCCTTCTTTATCAAATATTCAGCCAAATAGGCACCGTCTTGCCCTGTTATACCTGTTATTAATGCAACTTTTCCCATTCTAAAACTTATAAATTTTGTAAATACCAATGATAAAGATGTTTCACACCCTCTTCAATTTCAATTGTATGTTTCCATCCTAAAGCATGTAACTTTGAGACATTTGTCAATTTACGCATTGTTCCATCTGGTTTAGACGCATCAAAAATAATTTCACCATCAAAACCGAGTTTTTCTTTAATCAAAAAAGCAACATTTTGAATAGATAATTCTTTTCCGGTACCTATGTTTATATGCGTATTCCGAATTTCGCCCATATTTGAACAAACATCAACAAAATTCACTTTTTCCATTACATAAACAGATGCATCTGCCATGTCTTCACTCCAAAGAAATTCTCGAAGAGGAGTTCCTGTACCCCAAAGCACTACCTTTCCTGGATATATTCCATATTTAGCTAAAACCAATAAAATATCTTCTTCAGGAGCTACTCCTGTAACCTGTTCTACCGGACGCCTATCTAAATCTTTCCGAATAAGTTCCCAGTTTTCTTCCGACAAACATTTAGCCAAATGAATCTTACGAATCATAGCTGGAAGTACATGAGATGTTTCTAAATGAAAATTATCATTTGGTCCATATAAATTAGTAGGCATTATCGCTATATAATTGGTCCCATATTGTAAATTATAACTTTCACACATTTTAATACCAGCAATCTTCGCAATCGCATAAGGTTCATTCGTATATTCAAGCGGAGAAGTCAACAAACAATCTTCCGACATAGGTTGTGGAGCTTGCCTCGGATAGATACAGGTACTACCCAAAAACAACAACTTCTTTACTTGATTTAAAAAAGAGGCATGAATCACATTATTCTGAATCATCAAATTTTGATAAATAAAATCAGCACGATAACGACTGTTCGCCATTATACCTCCAACATGAGCTGCAGCTAAAAATACATATTCTGGTTTTTCTATCGCAAAAAACTCATTTACAGCCAACTGATCAGTCAAATCCAGTTCTGCATGTGTACGCAAAACAAAATTAGAATATCCTCTCTTTTTTAAATTATTTAAAATAGCAGAGCCTACCAATCCACGATGTCCTGCTACAAATATTTTACTCCATTTATCCATGATTTTACTTAATCAAATTTAATAAATATTGCCCATATTGGTTCTTACTCATTGGAGCTGCAATCTGCTTCAAATGTTCATCATCAATCCAACCACGACGATAAGCAATTTCTTCCAAACAAGCAATCTTTAAGCCTTGTCTCTTTTCTATAACTTCCACAAATGTTGACGCTTCTGATAAAGAATCATGCGTACCCGTATCTAACCAAGCAAATCCACGTCCCAATAATTTTACTTTCAACTCCTCATCCTTCAAAAACATCTGATTAACAGTCGTTATTTCTAACTCACCACGTGCAGAAGGTTTGATTTGTTTAGCGACATCAACCACCTTATTTGGATAGAAATAAAGTCCAACAACCGCATAATTAGATTTCGGCTTTACTGGTTTTTCTTCAATACTCAACACATTCCCTTCTTGATCAAATTCAGCAACACCATACCGTTCAGGATCATTAACATAATAGCCAAAGACAGTCGCTTTTCCATCTTTTTCCGCATTAACAACAGCTTCTCTCAACATCGCAGAAAAACTCTGTCCATAAAAAATATTATCCCCCAATACTAGACAAGCAGAATCATCACCAATAAACTCTTCTCCTATTAAAAAAGCTTGTGCCAACCCATCAGGAGACGGCTGTTCTGCATATTCAAAACAAACCCCATAATCCGATCCATCTCCCAATAAACGTCGAAATCCAGGAAGATCTTGCGGCGTTGAAATGATCAATATCTCACGAATACCAGCTAACATTAAAACTGATATTGGATAATAAATCATTGGTTTATCATAAATGGGTAATAACTGCTTAGAAACACCTTTTGTAATTGGATATAAACGAGTTCCTGAACCACCGGCTAAAACGATTCCTTTCATACTTCTATCTAAATTAGGCAAATTTATATATTTGTAAAATTGCAAATATATTAAAAATAATAGACATACTTATAGTCACCAAACATTTATTCTCTAAGGGTTGTTACAAAGTTAGCAGTCATTTAAAATTAATTGAATATGAATACGATTGACAACTTTCTACATTTTAGAGTAAAACATTGGTGGGTTTCCCTTCTATTAGGATTATTGTATATCCTTATTGCCATAGGGTTAATGTTTACTCCCCTCACAAGTTACATTGCTTTAAGTGTCTTATTCAGCATTGCGATGTTTATCAGTGGAATACTAGAGACCATCTTTGCCATATCCAATCGACAAAACATATCCAGCTGGGGGTGGTATTTGGCAGGCGGTATCATTGATTTACTATTAGGTCTTTATCTAATGGCTAATATCGAATTAAGCATGATGATTCTCCCTTTCATCATAGCATTCTGGTTAATGTTCAGAGGTTTTACTGCTACCGGATATGCCATAGATTTAAAGCGGTATGGGACTCACAACTGGGGTTGGTACATGGCTTTCGGAATCTTAGCCATACTCTGTAGCATTGGCATCATTTGGCAACCGAGTATAGGAGCTATCTCCATCATTTATTTGATAGCCTATACCCTCTTAATCATTGGGATCTTTCGTATTATGTTTTCTCTTGAATTAAAAAGATTACATAAATATCATTCTCAAAAAATTTCAGACGAAACAACAGAGTAAAGAAAAAACTTCATTTAACAGTTTCCACCTATGAAACTTTTTGTTTCTCACCTGAAACTTTTAGTTTCATGGGTAGAAACTTTTTTTTCCAACCGATGAAACTATTACATATTCTACACAATTTTTTTATTATTTCTTAAGTGATTTAAATTATTCAAAGAATCCTTGTATATTTGCCGTAATAAGTAAAAAGAGATTATGGCAATACAAATAGGAGATAAAGCCCCAGAAGTGTTGGGAGTTGACCAAAATGGCAAAGAGATAAAGCTAAGTGATTTCCAAGGAAAAAAATTAGCACTTTACTTTTATCCCAAAGATAACACCAGTGGTTGTACAGCTGAAGCATGTAGTTTAAGAGATGGATATACAGATCTTCAAGCTGCAGGTTATGAAGTAATAGGAGTTAGTAAAGACAGTGTAAAGTCTCATCAAGGATTTATCACTAAACACACTCTCCCGTTCAATCTTATCGCAGATACAGAAACTACCTTACAACAACAATTTGGTGTCTGGGCAGAAAAGAAAATGTGTGGACGTACATACATGGGTACTCTCCGTACGACTTTTATCATCAATGAAGAGGGAATTGTAACCCATATCATTGGGCCGAAAGAGGTAAAAACTAAAGATCATGCAAATCAAATCCTTAATCTATAAAAAAACAAAAGAAATGGCAAAAGAAGATTTATTTGAAGAAGGAAAGTTGTCTACAACAGGAAAAACGACTGTAAACGCAGACAAGTTGAAAGCGCTCCGTGCAGCAATGGACAAAATCGAAAAGAACTATGGAAAGGGTTCTATCATGAAGCTCGGAGACGAAAATATTGAAAACATTGAAGTAATCCCTACAGGCTCCATTGCATTGAATGCAGCATTAGGAGTCGGCGGATATCCAAAAGGGCGTGTAATTGAGATCTATGGTCCGGAATCTTCCGGTAAAACAACATTAGCTATTCATGCCATTGCTGAGGCACAAAAAGAGGGTGGTATAGCGGCTTTTATAGATGCAGAACATGCTTTTGACCGTTTTTATGCTGAGAAATTAGGGGTAGACGTGGAGAATCTCTGGATTTCACAACCAGACAACGGTGAACAAGCACTGGAAATCGCAGAACAATTGATTCGTTCATCAGCTGTAGACATTATTGTCATTGACTCTGTTGCAGCATTAACTCCCAAAGCGGAAATTGAAGGAGAAATGGGTGATAGCAAAATGGGTCTACAAGCTCGTTTGATGTCTCAAGCTTTACGTAAATTGACAGCAGCAATCAACAAGACCAATACAACATGTATCTTCATCAACCAATTACGTGATAAAATAGGTGTGATGTTCGGAAATCCGGAAACTACTACAGGTGGAAATGCTCTAAAATTCTATGCATCAGTCCGTTTAGATATTCGCCGTATCGGGCAATTAAAAGATGGAGATGAAATAAAGGGGAACCAAGTACGTGTTAAAGTTGTCAAGAATAAAGTAGCTCCTCCATTCCGCAAAGCTGAATTTGACATCATGTTTGGAGAAGGAATCTCTCAAGTAGGTGAAATCGTTGATTTAGGAGTAGAATTGAACATTATCAAGAAAAGCGGTTCTTGGTTTAGTTACAATGATTCAAAGTTAGGACAAGGACGTGATGCTGCTAAACAATGTATTGCAGATAATCCTGAATTAGCAGAAGAATTATCTAATTTGATTTTTGAAGCACTAAAAGCATAATTATATTTTTGGCAATTGACAGCAAAATAATTTTAGTCAATCTAAATAGTTTTCTGTCAATTGTCATTTTTCATTTTTTATCAATGAAAGAAAAGTACCATCAACTTTGTAACACCCCTAATAGTATTCCCATCTTCTCTCAAGACTGGTGGTTAAATATCGTTTGTGGCAAAGAAAAATGGGATGTTCTTTTAATTGAAGAAAAAGGTCATATAAAAGCAGCATTACCCATATATACTCCATGTAAAGGGATTATTTCCATGCCCCCTGTAACACAAACAATGGGACCATGGTTTGCTCCAAATTCAAAAGACACCAAATACACAAAAAGATTAGGAGAACAACAAGTTTTATCCAAACAACTGATAGAGCAGTTACCCACTCATTCTATTTTTCTTCAAAATTTTCACCATACCATTACAGACTGGCTTCCGTTCTATTGGGCAGGCTACCAACAAACTACTCGTTATACATATCGTCTTCTAAACATCAAACAAAAGGAGATGTTATGGAACAATATGAGTACAAATATCCGCCGTAATATTATAAAGGCCAATGAGAAGTTTCGGATTACTGTTCAAAAAGGCATTTCTATTGAAGCATTCTTAAAAGTGCAAGAACAAACTTTTGAACGACAAAAAATAACCAATAAGACAGATTTAGGAGTACTTACTCAACTTATACAAATTTGTCGAGAACGTAACCAAGGAGATTTATGGGGTGGATATGATGAAAAAGGACTATTACATGCAGCTGTTTTCATTGTTTGGCAAGACAATACAGCTTGGTATTTAGCAGGAGGAGGAAACCCCATATTAAGGAAATCCGGTGCACATAGTTTAGTTTTATGGGAAGCAATCCATCATGTTTCCTCATTTGTAGATACTTTTGATTTTGAAGGATCTATGATTCCAGGAGTAGAACGTTTTTTCAGAGAATTTGGGGCTATTCAAACTCCCTATTTTACAATATCCAAAGGGAAATTAAGTTTAATAGATAGAGTTAGAATTAAATTGGGGAAGAAATTTACATGAAAGAAATCGTTTCATATATCATACAATTTTTAATAGGAACTGATTCTAAAGAAGAATTTAGCAATTTAGTTGGTTATACAAATGATATCAACCTATTTGCTCATTATCGAGTTGTCATTATACCTTCTCCTTTTTTTAAGGAAGAAATTTATGGTACACCTCAATCTATACCTAATCTCCCCTTAAAAGAAATAGAAAATGTTCCTTTGTTATTTGGTTCTTCCAAAACTGAATGGTATGGAAACACTTGGGTAGTACATGCAGACATCATCGCTAGTACCTACTTCTTAATTACTCGTTATGAAGAGATTATAAAGAGAGATTTACGTGATATACATGGTCGTTTTCCTGGAAAAGAATCGATTCCTTATAAAGAGGGTTTCATCCATCGTCCTATTGTAGATGAGTATGGGATATTATTACGTAAATG
>JAFYOM010000156.1 GCA_017560165.1 Parabacteroides sp. | reverse complement strand
TAAGCAATATACTTGCATGTGGTGTGGGGGTGTCATAGAAGTCGGTGAACAATATTGTCGAGATACTTGTCTATTTGATGGACAATTTTATGATTGGGTCAGTCATAATGAATGTAGTAAAATAACCGGATTACTGAATATGCGCGATGAGGGTTATGGAATAAATGATGAGGATTTTAGAAACGAGATTCTTAATTATGCATATGAACATCATTACGATTCTGAAAAAGAGGAGTTTGATGAGGGTTGGGGAGATGACCAAGATATTTATATTTTAGTTAAAAAGATCACTGAGGAATTGAAATATGAATAGAGAAGCAATAATTTCACAGACTATCGAGGATATTATTAAGCAATATCCAAATTCAACCCAAGATCAACAACGAATCTTCCGATCTGGGTTTAAACAAGGCGCTAAATGGGCAGATGAGAACCCAATCCTATATAATGATGAGAAATATCATCCTGTGAAGGTTAAAGATCTCGATGAGTTAAATAGGAAAGCTAAAGCCTATGATGAAATGATAAGTATTATCACTGGATATGAAGATGATTTTGAAGGATATATCAATTATCTTCGAAATTGTAGAGATGAAATGATTAATTAATGTCAAAGATATGAAATACACGAAAACAAATGATGACGTCACTAAATACCTTAGATTAAATGGGGTCAGAACTGCCGAAGATTTAATAGATATTACGGCTCTATTATCAAAAAATCATCAACAATTACCTGATCGAATTTTAATCCACAGTGAAGGATGTACATATCAAAAATTTAAAGATTGGTTTCAAAACCCTCAATTTCCCACAACATACGCAGAGTGTTGCGAAGTGTTAGGAATAGATGCAACTGTAGCCTCTTATAATATTTCAAAGTACTATGATAAGTTGAATGCATTTTATGAGTTGTTGATTTGTAGGGATGCTTGGTGGAAGGTTACTAATGATTGGAAACCAGATTGGACACCTGGCTCCACACCAAAATATTCAATATATTATGATCATGGGTCGGTAATTGGTTCGATGAATTTTACTACTCAAAGGGTATTCTCATTTCCATCAGATTATACGAGATGTAAATTTTATGAGACTTTTAAAGATAAGTTCGAAATTTGCCAGGAATTAATATAAGTTTATGAATAATAATTATGCAGTGCGAACATCAGATCGGAGAATGGATCGACTATGACAATGTACATCTCATTACATTTAAAGAACTATCAGAACTATATAAAACATCTTGCTATCCGTTAAATAAATATTTAGATCGAAGATATTCAGTTAATTTAATTAGATTTAACTATTGTCCCATATGTGGTGAGAAAATAGATTGGGATAAAATGAAAAAACAATATGATGACATTTAACTTTAACTTTAACGATCAAGTTTGTACTACCGTCAATCAATCGAATCGCTTATTAAATCTTGGATTGAACCCAGAAACAGCTGATATGATACATTCATATGAAGAAAATGAAGGTTGGACGTTTTGGCAAACTTATGTAGATGATTGGTGTCCAGATACACAAATTACTCCTGACTACTTACCTGCGTGGTCATTATCAAGATTGATGAGTCTTTGTCCGGAGCGTCTTAAATCATGCGACTTCGTTGATCGCGATTATATTTTAACTATCACTCCGGATAAGATTATGTATAAAAACGATTTTCATGAATGGTTGTATATCAGAGATGATCTTAATCTATTTAATAGGATGATCGATATGATTGAATGGTTGATAACAAATAATCACTTAGATAAAAAATATTTATTATGAGCGAACAAGAAACACATATTGGAACATTGAAAAGAGTGTATGTAGGAGATCATCCCGAAAAATATTTCGAAGAACGATGCAGATCGTTGATGGGTACTGATGAGGCATATATTCAAAGAAAATTAGATCTTCATGAGAGTTGGTTAAATATATTGCGGTACGAATATGATGAGGATATATTCGTAATTGGAAATGAAATCTGGGTAGTAGATGAAGATGAAGAAATCGGAGGAGATCCATGTTTCTGTGTTATGAACCGCGTTGGTGATAAGATCTCTTTTGCAACCTCATTCTATAACGGTGGAACATATTTAGGAGAGATGTTGGAGGATGAGTTGGAACGACAATTTAAAAATCAAAAATAAGCGCGATTTTAAGCGATTTAAAAGAAGATCTCTTATAGACTGATCATTTATATTGTCTATAAGAGATCTCTCTTTATATCGAATATTTTAAAGTTTTTTAAATAATTTTAATTGTTATTTCGTCATTTGCATCTTTTAATATCTTCATCAACTTATGAAATGCAGATGTACTATTAATGACTTGCCCAACGACTTTATTATAACCTACTAATATACATCCTTCGGTATCCTTTTCAGTATTACCAACATGTATTAATACACCTTCATAACCAGGAACATCTATAAACCTTGGTAATCGCCCTTCATATTGTTTCGCCCAGGGTTTGTTTTTAAACTTATTACTAATGACCGACATATCGATCTTGTATTCACCCATTGGGATAGCTGTCTTACCATATACTTTAATGGCTTTGATTTCAGCTTCATCCATATCTTGAGTTAAACCTCTATCGACATCTTCTAATGTATCACAAACCCATTCGTAATCAATGTATAATGATCCAATAGTATATTTTGGACCTTTATATCTTCTT
>JAFYOM010000155.1 GCA_017560165.1 Parabacteroides sp. | reverse complement strand
TGTAGCCCGTGGGGGAATCGAACCCCCCTTTCAAGAATGAAAATCTTGCGTCCTAACCGATAGACGAACGGGCCATCCTATTTTTAGTTTAAAAAACTAATCTTTTTTATTAAGCAAGTCCGTTAACGTGCTTAGCTAACTTAGATTTCAAGTTGCCTGCTTTGTTTTTGTGGATAATGTGTTTTTTAGCAAGTTTATCCAACATAGAGCATACTTTCGGGAATAAAGCCTGAGCTTCATTCTTATCTTCAGTAGCACGTAAAACTCTCATCGCATTTCTCGCAGTTTTTGCGTAGTATCTATTGTGAAGACGTCTTACGTTTGTCTGTCTGATTCTTTTAATTGATGACTTGTGATTTGCCATTTCTTAGCGATCTTCTTTATTGTTTTTTAATCGTGTTTATTGTAGCCCGTGGGGGAATCGAACCCCCCTTTCAAGAATGAAAATCTTGCGTCCTAACCGATAGACGAACGGGCCATCCTGTAAAATAACTTTTTACTTTTGTTCTCAGGAGTTGTTTTCCTGATTGCGAGTGCAAAGATAGAGCTAATATTTAAACCTGCAAAACATTTGAAGGAAAAATATTTATTTATTTTCAGATTTAACATCCATTTACAATTTAGGGGTTTTGTGAGTGGTCGGATGGATACGAAAACTGTTTCTTTTGCTTTTTTCGGGTAGCAAAGGAAAATATTGTAATTTTGTCTGTTAAACAGATTGGTTATGTTAGGTAAAACACGGGGCATAGTGTTGCATTCTATTCCTTATAACGATAGATATGCTATTATATATATGTATACGGAAGCTTTTGGTAGAGTCTCTTATTTGGTTACACGTAATCGGGGGAAAAAAACTTCAATGTCGAAATCTCTTTTTATGCCATTATCGGTAGTAGAGATGGAGGTTGAACATTTTAATAAACGAGATTTGCATCGTATTCGTGAGGCTAAACTTTGTTTTTCTTTGGTGGAGCTGTTTTGTAATCCAGTGAAAAATGCGTTGGCTCTGTTTTTAGCGGAGGTTCTTTTTAGGGTTTTAAGGGAGTCGGAACCGGATGAACGTCTTTTTGCTTATTTATACAATTCTATCCGGGTTTTAGAGGAGTCGGATAAAGGGGTGGCAAATTTTCATCTTTTGTTCTTATTACATTTATTATATTATATAGGTATATATCCTAATGTGGATACTTATCGGGAACATGCTTGTTTTGATATGTTAAATGGGATTTTTGTCGAATCAATTCCGGCGCATCGACATTTTTTAAACAGGGAAGAGAGCTTGATACTTGTTCGCTTGTTGCGAATGCGTTTTGAGAATATGTCACTTTATGCTTTTTCTCGGCAAGATCGGGTGAATATTATTCGGCGTATTTTAGAATATTACCGTTTGCACTTGCCGGATTTTCCTGAAATTAAATCGTTGGCAGTAATGCAGAGTCTGTTTGATTAGTAGATTCTTTTCTAATACTTGTCTGTTTGCGTAAAAGATTATACTTTTGTCGCGCCAATTTGAGAGAAAATGGCTCTGTAGTTCAACGGATAGAATAGAAGTGTCCTAAACTTTAGATCCGGGTTCGATTCCCGGCGGAGCTACGAGGAAAAATTACCTCGGATGTATTTTAAATTACCTCGGACTTAATTCGCAATTAGGTCCGAGGTAATTTTTATTTAAACCTATTCATATTCTGGTAAAACAATTTCAGAAGTTTCTTTCCATTCTCCATTATTGTAAATGCTGATTTGAAAAGTGTTGTCTGATTCTGATCGACTATATAAGCGTCCTTTGTAACGAATGATTTTATTTCTTTCGGGAAGAATGTTGTCTATGATCCGTGTACGGATTAATTCATTGTTTTGATCGATCGCTGATAATTGGGTAGCAATGTATTCTTCTGATTCGGGAACGAATGTATAGAATCCATGGATGTGGTTGTTCTTACCTATTTCTTCTTCTTTAAATAAATAGGTAAAAGTTTCTGGTGTGGAAGATTGGATGCCGTATCCGGTTGTTAAGTCTAATTGATTGAAAGATCCTTCTATCTCCATATTGAACTGTTTGAGTCTTGTGGTGATAGGGTCGGTTGCCATGAATTCAATCCGGCTTACGATTCTTTGAAGAGTTACATCTTCGTTAATTGTTTCTGCTACGGCAATTTCTAATGGGATTGCTTTGTAGAAAGAGTCAGAGATCTGATCAAAAGAGAAGGTGGAGCCGGAGAGAGTGGCTGTTTCTGAATTGTGGGCTAAAAAGTAAAAGGTGTAATTCCCTGTCGGTAGGGTATCGTAAACAATTCCAAAATCAACATCTAGGTTTGATTCGTCATAGGTGTATTGGCGATGTTTAATAAGAATCGGACTGTTTTCCTCTTCTTTAAAAACAACGTATTCAAGTGTTTTACATAGCTCATTTAGATCTGCATCCTTGTTTGGATCTTCGATGGTAGAGGTCGGTTCGCCGATGGTGTTTTCGGGTATACTTTTAGTTGTAGGAAAAGAGAGGGTCTCCTTTTCCATTTGTACGAAGAACTGAATAGGGGATTGCTTTTCTACCGGATTTCCATTGTTTTCAATTGATAAAATGTTGCAACCTGTTAAAAGAAACGCACAGGTAAAAGCGTAAAGTACTTTCTTTTTCATAGCTAAGTTTTTTATTCATAAATTTAACGATACAAATAAATGATAAAAAATCGGAAAGAAAAAGGATTTGAATAAAGAAATAACAAAAGTTTACAGTTTTGTTAAAAAAAGAGGTTGTTTTTTAGGAATATGGTGTGATGAAAAGTCCTTTATGAACTATGCACTTTTTGCATAAAATACAGTTTTTCAAATGCAAATTTAATATATTTTTTTATTCTAATACAATTAGAATGCAATAAAAATAAAAAAATAATAATAAATCAAATTTTAACTTTATTACAAAATAACAGAAAATCAACCTATACAACTTCATTTCTTCGCTAAACACCTTATTCTTCTAATAAAAAGCCATATAAACCACTCTATATTCATATAAAATGTAGTTCATAAAGAACTACGTCTATTTTTATTGTAGGATTTAAGTTTTTAAAAGAATTGTTTAACCTAAATAATTTATTGATTTAACATTTATTGATTATGAGAAATCGAATTCTATTCATGCTATGTTTCCTATTTGTAGGATTCTCAGCATTTGCCCAAGTTTCGATCTCGGGAAAGGTAGTCGATAACACAGGTTTCGAACTACCGGGTGTGAATGTCGTTGTAAAGGGTACAACCGTTGGTACAATGACATTAGGTGATGGTACTTATTCTCTTCCTGATGTACCAGGTGGAAGTAAGGCAGTTCTTGAATTCTCTTACATTGGTTTCAAACCGGTAGAGGTAGTAGTAGGCAACCAGAAGGTTATTAACGTAACTATGGTTGAAGATTCTGAACAACTTGAAGAAGTTGTGGTTGTAGCATACGGTACTGCTAAGAAGAAAGACTTAACAGGTGCTATGAGTGCTATTGATTCTAAAGTGTTGACAGCTCAGAGCTCAGCTTCTGCATCTAAGATGTTGGAAGGTGCTGCTCCTGGTTTGAAGGTTGCTTCTAGTGACGGTCAGCCGGGTCAGGACATGGGTATCCGTGTGCGTGGTACAAGTTCTGCTAATGGTAATAGTTCAAGCGCATTGATCGTTATTGACGGTGTGCCTGCTCAGAACACTAACCCGTTGTCAAACATGAACTCTTCAGATATCGAAAGCATTACAGTATTGAAGGATGCTGCTTCAACAGCTCTTTACGGTTCTCGTGGTGCGAACGGTGTTGTATTGGTAACAACAAAGAAAGGTAAAAGCGGTCAGACTCGTATCAATCTTGATGCTCGTTGGGGTTGGAACTCTGTAGGTAACTTCAATACTTCAGGTATGAAAGAAGCTTCTGATTACTATGAATATTACTGGAGATCTATCTACAACTCTTATCGTTATGGTGTGAACGGAACAGGTCTTCCAGGAACAGATGCTAACGGTTATCCTTATACTAACGTTCATAACCCGAACTACTCTCACGAACAAGCTGCTGAATTTGCCAGCCAACACTTGTTCAACTATGTAGCCGGTGCAGCTAACTCAGAAACCAACTTTACTCGTAACGGTTTAGGAAACTACATGGCTTACAACGTACCGGGCGCTATCTATACTCCGGTTGGTTCTGGTTCTACAGCTTCTGCAACTATGACAGGTGCTTACTTGGTAGGTACTGACGGTAAAATCAATCCGAATGCACAATTTTTGTACACAGATGAAGATACTTATGCAAATCAGTTGTTACGTACCGGTTTCCGTCAACAGTATGACATCTCTGCAAGCGGTGGTACAGACAAGGTTAAATACTATGCATCTTTAGGTTATTTGGATGAACCATCTTATGTACGTTCTTCAGACTTTAAACGTTACACAGGTCGTGTAAGTGTGGATGCAGAACTTTACAAATGGTTAAAGATTGGTGCAAATGTAAGTTATGCTCACACAGTGACAAACTCAATGTCAACTCGTTATGGTCGTAACCCGGGTGCTGCTCAGGGTAACGTAATGTTGTATGCAAACGGTACTCACCCTGTAGTGTCTGTATGGGCTCGTGAAAAGAATCCTGACGGATCTATCGGTGGTTACGTATTGGATAAAAATGGAAATAAAGTAGAAGCCGGTTTTGCTGGTGAAACTTACTCTCCGCTAGGAACAACAGAAGGTAACCGTGTGGCTTCAGACGTTCTATTCGACCTTGATAACAACATCAACGAAAGAAAGGTTGACTTATGGACCTCTCGTGTATATGCAGATTTCATGTTCGGTGATTTCAAAGCAACAGTAAACTTCTCATTGGATCAACATGGTGACCGTTACATGAGATATTTGCCAAGTAGCAGTTATGTAGGTGGTGCAGTTGGTGGTATGGAATTGACAAAATTCGTGAGAACAATTTTGAACAGCCAGCAGTTGTTAAGCTATAACAAAGACTTAGGCAAACACCATGTAGATGCTTTAGTTGGTCACGAATACAATGACAACAGCTATGATCAGTTGAAATATGGTACTGCTGATGAATTCATCACCGGTTATTTGTCTCCGGCTAACTTCGTAAGACGTTATTCTAACGTTTCAACTTTGGGTTCTCCGGGTTGGTCATTAGGTGTAAACCGTATGGAATCTTATTTGGCTCGTGCTAACTATATCTACGATGATAAATACTATTTATCAGGATCTGTTCGTGCTGACGGTTCTTCTAAGTTCGCGAAAGATAAATGGGGTGTATTCTACTCTGTAGGTGGTGGTTGGAGATTCACCTCTGAAGAATTCATGGAAGGTACTAAGAGCTGGTTGGATAACGCTAAGCTTCGTTTAAGCTATGGTGTGATCGGTAACCAGAACGGTGCTCCTGAATATGGTCACCATACATGGTCTTACGGTGTAGGTACTTGGGCTACTTCTACAAACGGTACAGGTACTGCTCAAACTTACTCTATTAGTTATGGTGCTTTGGTTAATGAAGATTTGACATGGGAAAATGTTCATACAACTGACGTCGGTGTTGACTTCACCATGTTCGGTGGTCGCTTGTCAGGTACAGTAGACTTCTACAACAGTTTGACAACTAACTCATTCTATAATGAACCGGTTTCTTATTTGGCTAATGGTGGTACAGAAACTCGTCAACGTAACTCTGCAAAACTTCGTAACCGTGGTTTTGAATTGGATTTGAATGCAACTATCATCAATACAAAAGATTGGACTTGGAATGTAGGTATCAACGGTACTCACTACAGAACAGTATTGGTATCAGTTCCTGAAACAACAATTCCTGCTCCTAATGCAACAGATGATCTTCCTGATGGAACATGGACTGCAAACGGTGAAGGTTGGTCTGGCGCCGGTACAGGTAATGCATCAGGTGTATTCTATCTTCGTGGTGAAGGTCGTGACTGGTATAACTTGTATTTGTACAAATATGCAGGTGTTGATGAAAAATCAGGTTTGCCACAGTACTGGCACCGTGTAACATACGATGATGTAAATAATGGCGCAAGTGGTGGTCGTTACGCCGGTAAACAGATCGGTGAAAACGTGAAGACTACAGTTTCTGCTGACGCTTCATTGTATGAATTGGGTAGCGCAACTCCTGACTGGATTGGTGGTTTGAACACAACTCTTCGTTACAAAGACTTCGATTTGTCTGCAATCTTCGCTTATCAGATCGGTGGTAAGTTTATCTCTGTTGAATATGCTAACGGTTTGTATCGTTCTTCTTATTTGGCACGTGGTGGTCAACCTCAGTCTACAGACTTGATTGGTAACACTTGGACTCCGGATAATCAAGATGCATTCTTCCCAATGCAGTGGGCATCTAACAGTTCTTCTGTTTATTATGATGGTGCTACAACCGGTTCTTGGAAGTACACAGATATGTCATTGTTCTCTGCTTCTTACTTACGTATGAAGAACTTGACTTTAGGTTATACTTTGCCGAAGTCAATTTTGAACAAGATCAATGTAAGCAAACTACGTGTATATGCTTCAGCTGATAACTTGTGGTATATCTCTGCTAAGAAAGGTATCGACCCAGCGATGTCTATGACAGGTGGTTTGGAAATCGGTCAGTATGTATATCCGACTATGCGTACTGTATCTCTTGGTCTAAATCTTGAATTCTAATAAAATTTAAAAGCGAAGTAAAAATGAAAAAATATATTAAAAATATCTGCGGTGCTTTAGCTCTGACTGCTGCTTTTACTGCGTGTGACTCCAAATTGGATGTACATAATCCTGGAGCTCTTACAGATGAGCAGATTGAAAACATATTAGCGAACGGTACCGATGAAGAGCGTGAATTGGTGTTGGGCGGTTTGGTCCAAAACTTGAAAGGTTATGTATGTTATCGTGGAACCATCATGTCTGCTGGTTTCTCAAACATGTCTATCGATAACGAATGGGTACATAACAACATGTATCGTAACTTGCAGTGTGGTGATATCGTTTATGGTGATGGTGCTCGCCACGGTTCTGGTTGGGGACAATATTATACCAATAACCCTGCATTGAACTACTGGAGTGCAAAACAGCTTTCTGAATGTTATGGTTACTGGTGTTCTCCGGCTCAAGCAATCAGCAACGCAAATAAGGTATTGATGTTCTTGAGTGACGATGTTGTTGGAGAATCTCCATTGTTGAAGGGTTACAAAGCTCAGTGTTTGACACTTCGTGGTATGGGTTACTTGCAGTTGATGGAACGTTTTACAAAAGCGTATCAACATGGTGGTAAGAGTGGTCATGGTATGCCAATGTATACAGATTATGGCTATCAAGATGCTAAAGCTCCGGCTACAGCAGAAGAAACTTGGAGTTTCCTTTTGAAAGACTTGAAAGATGCTGTTTCTTTATTTAAAGAATCAAGTATCGGTACTGGCGGTTATACTAAAGCTGTTGATAATCTAACTGCTTATGACGTTGACCTTGGTATTGCTCAATATTTCTTGGCAAAAGCTTGTATGTGGACAGGTGATTATCAGACAGTAATCACTGCTTGTAATGATGTAATGACTGCTTTCAACTGGCAGTTCATCAAAGAAGAAAACTATGGTGTTTCTGATACTCGCGTTGCAGGTTTGTGTGACTATACAGATGATGTAAATGCTGCAGAAAATGCATTCTTAGCAGTAGAAAGAAACCCTGAATGTATCTTCGGTTGGAAGAACAGCAACTTATATAGTTGGTCATATTATAACCCGTTCGTGAACGGTTCTGATATGGTAGCAAATGCTTATTTCCAGATCGATAATGCATTGTGGGCAAAAATGGCTGACAATGACTATCGTAAAGAACGTTTCATGGCTCAAGGCGCTGAATTCCCATATTTCAGATTTGTAAACAATGATACAATATGGGTACCTCATACAATTCCAGCTTACACCTCTTTGAAATGGGCTGCAACAATCCCGGCTACAAGATCTGAACGTTCTCATCAATATTCAGAATCAGACGTGATTTTGTATCGTACATCTGAATTGGTATTGATGATGGCTGAAGCATACGCTCAGAGCGGTAATGAAACTGAAGCTAAGAATACATTGAACAAATTGTTGGCTGCACGTACAAAAGCAGGTGCTCCTACATTGACATGTGACAACTATCCTTCTATGCAAGGAATGTCTGCATTGGATATGTGTAAATTGCAGTGGAGAATCGAATGTTGGAGTGAAAATGGTTGGAATTTCTGGAATGCTAAACGTTGGAACGAAGTACCTACTTACAACGGTTCTAACCACTGGAGCACAACTACTCTATCAATTGATCACATGACATGGGAAATTCCTGAAAAGGAAACTCAGACTAACCCGCATTGGGGATCAGTTGCAAGATAATTTGTGAAAAATGATATTGTAGTAAGATTTGAAATCTTGCTAAGGAATAATTTACATCGAGTTTTATAATCATAATATAAAACTAAACTTTAAATCACAACAAGAAGAGCCTGTCTGAGAAGATCGGCTCTTTTTATTTGGTATTCTTCGTATAACTTTACGCTATAAGAACAGGTATAATTTTTGTTTTGATATATTTCTAATTACTTTTGTAAAAAATAGAATATATGAAAACAATCGCTTTTTTATTAGGAATTAATCTTTTCTTCTCTTTACATGCTCAAGTAAAATATGATACGTCTGTATTTGATAAATTGTGGGCTGATCCGGAAATAGAAAATCGTATTCAGGAAGGTATTGAACAAAACAGAAAAGGTTATGCCACATTGACTGTTGTTGATGTGGAAGGAAAGAAGATCCCGGAGGCATCTTTGGAGATAAATCAAATTTCTCATGAATTTTTGTTCGGTGCAAACTCTTTTATGGTGAATGGTTTTAAGACTCCGGAAGAGAATAATTTGTATGAGGAATCGTTTGCTAAAGTGTTTAATTTTGCCTCTGTACCTTTTTATTGGAAGGATATAGAGCCGAAACAGGGTACTTATCTTTTTGATAAAAATAGTCCGAAAGTATATCGTCGTCCTGCTCCGGATATTGTGGTGGAATTTTGTGAAAAGTATGGTTTAAAGATGAAAGGGCATACCTTGATTTGGTGTTCGGAGAGCGCATCTTTGCCCGAGTGGTATCCAAAAGAAGATTTTGCATTTAAGAAAGCTCTAAGAAAAAGAATAGAGAGCATAGCTGAACGTTATGGTGATCAGATTCAATATTGGGATGTGGCAAATGAAGCTTATGGCAGAGATATTGAAGTATGGATGCCTAAAGATTTTGTCTATTATACGTTTAAATTATGTGAGCGTTCTTTCCCACTTGAAAATACACTTATTTATAATGAAATACCGGAGGTCTTTTTAATGAATAACGGAGAGAAACATGCCTATCTTTTCCGACATAAAAATGAATATAGCCAACTTTATTTACATATTAAGTCTTTGTTGGAACGAGGAGCTAAAGTGGATATGATAGGTTTACAGTTTCATCTGTTTAATCATATCGCTAAAGTGGAAGATGTTTTTAAAGGAAAAGGATTTACTCCTCAAACGGTTTTTCAAGTATTGGATACGTATGGCAGTTTAGGTTTACCCTTGAATATATCAGAAATTACATTCCCTAGTCTTCCTGAAGGTCCGCAAGGGCTGGAAAATCAGGCTAAACTGACTCGTAATTTTTATCGTTTGTTTTTTAGTCATCCCAATATGGAAGCGATTACCTGGTGGAATGTACCGGATGGCTATGCTTATCAAGGAGAAGATAAATATAAAGCCGGTTGTTTAAATCATGATTTGACTCCTAAACCCTCTTTTTATGTTTTGGACGAGTTGATTAATAAGGAATGGAGAACAAATTTACAATTGAAATCGGATATAGATGCGCAAGCAAAGTTTAAAGGATTTTTTGGTAAATATAAAATTACCGTATCTTATAAAGGAAAGAAATATGAGCAGATAATTGATTTTACTAAAAAAGGTACACACTCTTTTAAAATTCGATTGAACTAAATATTCATAAAACAGGATTTAGCCTGTTTGTGAATCTTCTATTTATAATTATTTTTGTGGCTGAAGAAACATTAATGACTTAAGGTATGAAAAAGATTAGAGCGGCCATTGTTGGTTATGGCAATATAGGTAAGTTTGTATTAGAGGCTTTGGAAGCTGCTGCAGATTTTGAAGTGGCAGGAGTTGTTCGTCGTAATCCGAATGATATTCCAAATGAATTGAAAGAATATACAGTGACTGATAAGATAACTCATCTGCAGGATGTTGATGTAGCTATTTTAGCAACTCCGACACGCAGTGTAGAGGCTTATGCAAAGGAGATATTGGCTTTAGGTATAAATACCGTTGATAGTTTTGATATCCATGGAGGAATTGTTGATTTACGTCGTTCGTTGGATGCAGTAGCTAAGGCTCATAATACTGTTGCTGTTATTTCTGCAGGCTGGGATCCGGGTAGTGATTCTGTTGTTCGTGCATTGCTTCAAGCGATAGTACCAAAAGGTATTACTTATACAAATTTTGGTCCGGGAATGAGTATGGGACATACTGTTGCTGTTAAAGCTATTGAAGGTGTGAAAGCTGCTCTTTCTATGACTATTCCTTTAGGAACCGGAGTTCATCGCCGTATGGTTTATATAGAAGTGGAGGATGGGTATGATTTTAATCAAGTCGCTGCAGCTATTAAAGCAGATGATTATTTTGTTCATGATGAAACACATGTTATTCAGGTGGATTGTGTAGATGATTTGAAAGATATGGGACATGGTGTAAATCTTGTGCGTAAAGGGGTTTCTGGTAAAACTCAGAATCAGTTGATTGAATTTGATATGAAAATCAATAATCCGGCATTGACAGCACAGGTGTTAGTCGCTATGGCTCGTGCAACATTTAAACAACAACCGGGAGCTTATACCATGATTGAAATTCCGGTTATTGATATGTTATATGGAGAACGTGAAGATTTGATTCGTAAATTGGTATAAAAATTTATGTTACTTGATTTTATCACTTGGACGGCAGATCCGGCTCTTTTTACAATTGGTTCGCGTGAGATTCGTTGGTATGGATTAGCGTTTGCAATCGGTTTTGCAATTGGTTACAAAATTGTAGAAAAGATGTGGATTAGAGAAAAGTTGAATCCGGCATGGATTGATTCTTTACTAATCTATACGATTATGGGGACTGTTATTGGTGCTCGTTTAGGACATTGTCTCTTTTATGCTCCGGATTATTATTTGGCGAATCCAATTGAAATATTGAAAGTTTGGGAAGGCGGATTGGCTAGCCATGGTGGAACTTTGGGGATTGTGATAGCCGTTTACATTTATTCTAAACGAGTGAGTCATCGTAGCATGTTGTGGACATTTGATATGTTGGTTGTCCCAACCGGATTGGTAGCAGCGATGATTCGTTTAGGTAATTTGATGAATCATGAAATTTATGGGCATCCGACTGATTTACCTTGGGGTTTCCGTTTTATCGAAAATTTACATGCTTGGAAAAGTGGAGCAGAACCTATTTTTTCTGCGCCAAGTCATCCTACGCAACTTTATGAAGCAATCTGTTATTTGGCAACCTTCTTTCTTTGTATGTGGTTATATTTCAAGAAAGATGCTTGGAAAAAAGAGGGACTTATCTTTGGAATATTTATGATTTGTATATTCGGATCTCGTTTTTTCATCGAATTGGTAAAAAATGATCAAGAAGCATTTGAGGCAAATATGACATTGAATATGGGACAATGGTTAAGTATTCCTTTTGTATTGGCAGGTATATATTGTATTTGGAGAGCTTTGAAAAAGAGTTCGATTCAGAAGATTTAAAGTTAAAAGCAGCCTGATTTTTTTTAGAAAATATGTATAAACTAAAAGAGATTGAAAATCAGATTTATTATGTAGGAGTGAATGATCGTCAAAAGGCTCTGTTTGAAAATTTATGGCCTTTACCTTATGGCGTTTCGTATAACTCTTATTTGATTGTGGATGAAAAGACTGTTTTAGTAGACACAGTTGATATTTGTTATTCCGATATCTTTTTGAAAAAGATAGAAGATGCGTTGAATGGTCGTACGCTGGATTATTTAATCGTGAATCACATGGAACCGGATCATGCCGGATGTATTCGTTTGTTGCGGCAACAATATCCTAATGTCCAAATAGTGGGTAATAAGCAGACTTTTGGAATGTTGGAAGGTTTTCATGGGATTACTACCGGATTGTATGAAGTGAAGGAGGGAGATTCCTTATCTACCGGAAGTCATCAATTAAGCTTTTATATGGCTCCTATGGTACATTGGCCGGAAGTAATGGTTACGTATGATGCTGTTTCTAAAATTCTTTTTTCTGCTGATGCATTTGGTACTTTTGGTACATTAGATGGTGGAGTGATTGATACAGATATGAATGTTGAGCATTATTGGGAAGAGATGATTCGTTATTATTCCAATATTGTGGGGAAATATGGTAATCCTGTACAACGAGCTTTACAAAAGTTATCAGCATTGGATATTCAGACTATTTGTTCTACTCATGGACCTGTTTGGCGTGAACATAAAGAAAAGGCTATTCAAATATATGATCGTTTGAGCCGTTATGAAGGAGAGGAAGGAGTTACGATTGTGTATGGAAGTATGTATGGAAATACAGAGCAGATGGCAGAAACGATTGCTTCTTCTTTATCAGCCAATGGAGTAAAACATATTGTGATGCATAATGTGAGCAAGAGTCCGGCTTCATATATTTTAAAAGATATATTTAAGTATAAAGGTTTAATCATTGGTTGTCCTACTTATAGTAATCGCTTGTATCCGGAGGTTGCTTCTATTTTAGATAAGATAGAAACTCGTGAAGTTAAGAATCGTTTATTCGGTTATTTCGGCTCTTTCTCTTGGTCAGGTGTAGCAGTTAAGCAATTGGCTGCTTTTGGAGAAAAGATGAAATGGACCATCGTAGGTGAACCTGTTGAACAGAAGCAAGGATTGAAAGCTGATAATTATGATGCTTGTTGGGATTTAGGAAAAGCAATGGCTGAACAATTGAGAGGTTGATTGAAAAGAAGATTATTATCAATATAAAAAAACACAAAATATTATGAGATTAATTATTGAACCTAATTACGAGCAACTCTCAAAATGGGCTGCTAATTATGTAGCTGCGAAGATTAAGAAAGCTAATCCAACAGCGGAAAAACCATTCGTTTTGGGCTTACCAACCGGTTCTTCTCCTCTTGGTATGTACAAGAATTTAATTGAATTAAATAAACAGGGAGTGATCTCTTTCCAGCATGTGATTACTTTCAATATGGATGAATATGTTGGTTTACCAAAAGAACATCCGGAAAGTTATCATTCTTTCATGTGGAATAACTTCTTTAATCATATTGATATTAATCCGGCAAATGTAAATATCTTAAACGGTAATGCAGAAGATCTAGAAGCTGAATGTGCTGCATACGAAGCTAAAATGAAGGCTGTTGGTGGTGTAGATTTGTTCTTGGGTGGAATTGGACCTGATGGACATATTGCATTTAATGAACCAGGTTCTTCTTTGTCTTCTCGTACTCGTGTAAAGTCTTTGACAACAGATACAATTATTGCGAACTCTCGTTTCTTTGATAATGATGTTAATAAGGTTCCAAAGACATCTGTAACTGTAGGTGTTGGTACTGTATTAGATGCTAAAGAGGTATTGATTATGGTTAATGGACATAATAAAGCTCGTGCATTGCAACAAGCAGTAGAAGGTGCAGTAAATCAGATGTGGACAATTACTGCTTTACAAATGCATCCGAAGGGTATCATTGTTGCAGATGAAGCTGCATGTGCTGAAATAAAAGTGGGAACATATAATTATTTCAAAGATATTGAAAAAGAAAATCTTTGTCCTTGCTCATTGTTAAAGTAAAACAATAAATTCCAAATAAAAGGAGGTTGCATCTATATATAGGTGTAACCTTTTTTTATTGGTTATACATGTCTTTATTGTAGAAATTCAAAATGGATATCATTTGGTTATGGGCGATAACAGCCGGGCTATTGGGATTCAGCTCCATTGCTGTTAAATAGTTGTTTAATGCTTGACGTACATCTCCTTTTTTACGATAAGCATTGCCTCTTAAATAGTAAGCTTCATCTGAAGTCTTGCTCTTTTCAATGAATTCATCCAACAAAAGGATTGCTTCATCTGTTTTACCTTCGGAAATAAGCTGTTTGGCTGTTTGTAACATTGATTTTTTATTATAATAGATGCATTTTTTATTATGAATCGCAAATTTAAGAGATAATTTATAATTCACAATTCATAATTCTTGCCATAATTCTTAGAATTTATGTATGTTTGCACCTAATTAAACAGAGAAGATTTATTATGCAAAAGAATCTGGTGATAGTGGAGTCTCCGGCTAAGGCGAAAACCATTGAAAAGTTTTTAGGAAAAGACTACAAGGTAATGTCAAGTTATGGACATATCCGCGATTTGAAGACGAAAGAATTTAGCATTGATGTCGAAAATAATTATACACCTCAATATGTAATACCAACAGATAAGAAAAAACTTGTTAGTGAGTTGAAGGCTGAAGCTAAAGCTGCAGAACAAGTTTGGTTGGCTTCCGATGAGGACCGTGAAGGAGAAGCTATTTCTTGGCATCTATATGAGGTATTAGGTTTGAAGCCGGAAAATACGAAACGTATCGTTTTTCATGAAATCACTAAAAATGCGATTTTGCATGCAATAGAAACACCGCGCGACATAAATATTGATTTAGTGAATGCGCAACAAGCGCGTCGTGTCTTAGACCGTATCGTAGGTTTTCAACTCTCCCCAGTATTGTGGCGTAAGGTAAAACCTGCATTATCAGCCGGACGTGTGCAATCGGTTGCTGTTCGCCTTATTGTAGAACGTGAGCGAGAAATCAATGATTTTGTAAGTGAAGCGGCTTATAGAGTTGTTGCTAATTTTATTTTGCCGGATGGAACTACTTTATTGAAGGCAGAATTAAGTCGTCGATTAAAAGATAAAAAAGAGGTAGAATCATTCTTGAATTCTTGTAAAGAGGCCTCTTTTACAATCGAAGATATAACAACTAAACCGGTAAAGAAATCGCCTGCTCCTCCTTTTACAACTTCTACATTGCAGCAAGAGGCTGCTCGTAAGTTGGGATATTCAGTATCGCAGACAATGATGATTGCACAACGTTTGTATGAATCGGGATTGATTACTTACATGCGTACTGACTCTGTGAATTTGAGTGATTTAGCATTAGGAACTGCAAAAGAGGCGATATTGGAAATCTATGGTGAACGTTACTATAAATATAGACAGTATCATACAAAAAGTAAAGGTGCACAAGAGGCCCATGAGGCAATTCGTCCTACTTATATAAGTCATGTAGAAGTCGGTGCTACTTCGCAAGAAAAGAGATTATATGAGCTGATTCGTAAACGCACAATTGCTTCTCAGATGGCTGATGCGGAATTGGAACGTACAACAATCTCTGTTGGTATTAGTGGAGTTACAGAACGTTTTGTTGCTGTTGGTGAGGTTG
>JAFYOM010000154.1 GCA_017560165.1 Parabacteroides sp. | reverse complement strand
GTATTCCTTCTATCGCAAAGACAGAAGCATCACTTCCTCCTAAACGAGTAGGTTTCTTTGTCGGTTTGATCTCTTTTACTTCGAATGGATAGTCTGCGCGAATCTTTTTGATAGGTTCACATATTTTTTCGAAATCTTTATACATGCCTTTCGGAACATTAATTCCAACTGGAGGAAGAGGACCTCCGTCTCGGTTAAATACGTTTGATATCTTTTCTAATTTATCTTTATTCGCTTTAGCCCATGCTAGAGCTCCTAATAATCCGAATTCTTCACCGGCAAAGGCACAGAATAACATGGTTCGCTTAGGTTTTGCTCCTGATTTTTTTATCATACGAGCAGCTTCCATTACAGATGTAAGTCCTGAACCACAATCAACTCCACCTGTCGCTACATCAAATGCATCTAAGTGACCACTTGCGATGACATATTCATCGGGGTATTTAGAACCTTTAATTTTACCAATTACATTATGATATTTAACCGGTCCCATACGGAAATGGTTACGAATATCAAATTCTAAGAAGATTGTACGACGTTCTTTTGCCATCTGCTTGATGATTTTATATTGATGTTCGTCCAATTTGATATCACAGACTGTTGGAAGATTCTCGAACGTAAAATTTGGGTCAGTCATGATGTTACGGTCATAAAGTGCGCACAATGGAACCGGAGCTGATTGAATGAAACCTAATACACCGGCTTCACACATTTCTTTATAGAAAAGAGCTGGAACCTTCTCATTCATTTCTAGTAATGGATTATTGGTTCTATTCTTTCTGTTTTCTTTGATAATTGTCCAATTTTTACTTCTGATTTTTTCATTTTCAGCAATGATTGTTTTACGGATAGAATCACTTCTGTTTGAACGATCTATAGTCCAACCGCTACTTTCGCCATTAACAAGTACCCAAGCACCTTTGAGTTGACCTTTGATCTGATCGAATTCTTCGTGTGTACGAGGTTCTAAAAGAACATGACCACGTTGAACACCCTTTGTCCCTGCAGTATAAGAAGGAGTCACAAAATGTAAATCCATACTGTTTTCACCAATAAGTTTACCAAACCATGGTCCACGATTGAATCCTACAGGAAGGGTTCCGGCTTCTTGTATCTCTACTTCTAACCCCCATTCTTTAAATTTGTAAGCAACCCATTCAACGGCATTATCGTAGGCGTTGGAGCCGATAACACGTCCACCAATACGGTTAGTTAATACATCCAAGTGCTTCATGACTTGGTTATCTGTTTGTCCGATTTCAATAATCTTGTTTACAGCAGCCTCTTGTGCTGTAATAAGGTTTGTAGCAAAGCAAAAGAATGCTACCAGAATAAATAAAGTTCGTTTCATATTTTTTTGTCTGTTAAAAAGACAAAAGTATAATATATAATTGAATTATATCTATTTTTGTAGGGGAAACGGATTCTAAATATGATATTTTATTTTACAGGAACAGGAAACTCCCTTTGGGTGGCAAAGATGTTGAGTGAGACTTTTCATGAGACATTGATTTCGATTGCAACTGAATTGAATGAAAAAAAAGAGGAAAATTTAGTCTATTCGTTGCGTGCAGATGAAAAAATCTTCTTTGTCTATCCGGTTCATTCATGGGGACCGGCTGTTTCTATTATGCGTTTTATCGCCCGTTTGAAATTGGAAAACTATTTTCATCAACCTATCTACTCGGTTGCAACTTGTGGAGATGAGTGTGGATATGCCAATCGTTTGTTGGAAAAAGCATTGAATAGTAGACAATTGGTATTAACGAATGCCTATTCTGTAACGATGCCTAATAATTATATTTTGCTTCCGGGGTTTAGTGTAGATAGCAAAGAGGTTGAAAAGAAAAAGTTAGAGCAGGCTCCTCTACGAATGGCTGAAATTATTAAAGCTATTCAAACTGAAAAAACTTTAGATTTATATCATAAAGGAGGAACTCCTTGGATAAAAACCTATTTGGTTTATCCTTTATTTACTAATTTGGCGATAGGGAAAAACTCATTTAGAGTGACGGATGCCTGTATTTCATGTGGTCTATGTGAACGTATTTGTCCGACCCGAACTATTCGCATGAAGGATGGAAAACCAATGTGGGCAGATACATGCGTACAATGTGTAGCTTGTATTCATCGTTGTCCGGTTCGTGCCATTGAATATGGAAAAGAGACGATTAAGAAAGGGAGATATTATCATCCGGGAATCAAATAATAAATAATAAAGTATGAAACGATTATTGGTAGCCGTATTGGCTGTATTTATGTTGGCTAGTTGCCAAAATTCTCCAAAAGGATATGTAATCAATGGAGAAGTAGAAGGTATGACTGAAGGTAAAGTGTATCTAAAATCTTTCCGTAACAAGATGTTTTTTGATGTGGATACGGCAGACGTAAAAAATGGAAAGTTTACATTTGAAGGTCAGGTTGATCAACCATTGTTATTTGCGATTGCAATGGAGCAAAGTTATCCGGCACAGTTGTTTATCGAAAATACAACTATGGCTGTCAAATTAAATAAAGATGGTAAAATCCTATCTGTGGATAATTCTCCGGTTGATGCTGTATTTCGTGAAAATGCCAAGAAATATTCAGCAAAAGGTTTCAGTATTGACAGTTTGATAACTAAATACCCTAACTGTCCGGCTGCAGCCTTTTATTTGTATCGTTATTTTACTTATGAATTGCCATTAGATGAATTAAAAGCAACACGTGCTAAAATTTCTGCGGAATTGTCTAATTGTCTGTATGTTAAGGATTTGGATGGCATTATCAAACAATTGGAAAATGTACAGATTGGTAAGACTGCTCCTGAGTTTTCTTTGCCTGATACAGCAGGTGTATCTGTCTCTTTGTCAAGTTTCAGAGGTAAATATGTATTGTTGGATTTTTGGGCTTCTTGGTGTCCTCCATGTCGTCGTGAGAACCCGAATGTTGTAAAAGTGTTCAATGAATTCAAAAATAAAAACTTTACGATTATTGGTATATCTTTGGATCAAGACAAAGAAAAATGGTTAAAGGGTATTGCTGATGATAAGTTAACTTGGACCCATCTTTCTGATTTGAAGTATTGGGATTCTGAAATTCCAGCTTTATATGGTGTGCGTGGTATTCCTTCAAATATTTTATTAGATCCGAATGGAGTTATTGTTGCGAGAAATATCATGGGGGATGATTTGCGTAATACTTTGTTAGAGGTGATTAAATAATGACCGATAAATTTCGATGGATAATTTTTTTATCTCTTCTTTTCTGTTTCTCTTTATCTGGAGCGGAAAAGAGGAATTTTGAAGAAGCTGTACGGGATGCTGTATCCCGTCAGCTTCTTCTTTATCCAAAATCAACTTTAAAAGATTTATATAAGAATTTTTTTCAAGATAAATTTGGACCAGGGCATATCATCAGTGATACAATTCAAGCGGGTAAATATTTACGATGGGAATTGGACTCTTATGAGGTTTGTACAGGTGAGTTAAGTGAGCCTACCGGTTGGGAAGGTAACTTTATACGTGTGAATTTATCTGTTATAAAAAAAGGGCAGATTCCTTATCGAGTATTTTTTGATGCTTTTCTGCGTAGCGTGAATAGTGTAAAACCGATAACTATAGAGGAGTGGAAGAGCGAATGGATAAGTATTGAACAAATTATCCATTCCATGAAATTACATTTACCAAACTATGAAATAGAACGGAAAGAAATTAAGGAGCGGTTAAATAGAGGAGAATATGTCGGTCATCATAGTCAGATATTCGAAGAATCTTATTCTCCCCATTACCGTATTATTAGTCGGGAAATTTTTGAAAAAGAGCTGTTACCCTTATTAGAGAGGTAAATAGATTGAATCTAATTACTCTTCAGATTCTTCTTCGTCGAAATCGAAATCAAATTCAAAACTATCTCCCATAAACTGTTCCAAGTCACGGCGTTCCTTCTTGGTCGGGCGTCCTAATCCTCTTGCACGATCTACAAATCCGGATATGCGGTTCATCTCTAAAATTTCATATTGATCCGGTGTAGTCACATTTTCCAGATAGTTCGGAACAAGTTTGGCTCCCATACGATGTTCTGATAAATCAAGAACTTTAAAAGAAAAGGTGATAGGAGGTTTACGAACTTGTATAATATCACCAATCTTAATCATACGTGAGGGTTTGATTGTTACCCCATTTATCATGATTCGTCCTTTTTTACAAGCATCAGCTGCAATGGTACGAGTCTTGAAGATACGGGTGGCCCACATCCATTTATCTATACGTACTTCATTCATGATTATTTGTTATTGTATTGATTCATGGTGATCTGTATGCCAGCTAAACAAAAACTCTTGATGATTTCAACAGCTCGTTTCAATTTTTCCGGCATTTCTTGTAACTCTTCGGGTGGAAATTGACCAAGCACGAAGTCGACCTGTCTGCCACGTGGAAATTCGTTTCCAATACCGAAACGGAGGCGACTATAGACTTGTGTACCTAACAATTGTTGGATATTTTTTAGCCCGTTATGACCTGCATCGCTACCTTTGGGTTTTAAGCGAAGTGTACCAAATGGTAGTGCCAAATCATCAACAATGACAAGTAGATTTTCTACTGGAATATTTTCTTTTTGTAACCAATAACGAACTGCATTTCCGCTTAGATTCATGAAGGTATTGGGTTTAAGCGCTATCAATTCGCAATTTTTTACACGCATGCGGGCAATTGCTCCGTAACGCTCTTCTGTAAAAGAGGCACCTAAATCTTCGGCTAAAGCATTGACTACACGAAAACCAATGTTATGACGAGTCCCTAAATATTCAGAACCAATATTTCCAAGTCCGGTTATCAGATATTTCATTTTTTCTATTTGTGTGATATAACAAAGGGAAGAATACTCTTTGAATATTCTTCCCTTCCATTATTTAATCTAATGTGAATTATTTCGCTTTTGCTTGAGCACCACGAGCTGCACGAGTCAATTGAACTGCACAAACTACAGCGTTCTTTGCGTTCATTAATTCAAGACCTTCGAATTGTAATGCACCAACTTGGATACTCTTACCTAATCCTAAGCTATCAACGTTGATATACAATTTTTCAGGGATAGAAGTGTAAATAGCTTTAACTTTAAGTTTTCTCATCTGTAAGCTCAATTTACCACCGGCTTTAACACC
>JAFYOM010000153.1 GCA_017560165.1 Parabacteroides sp. | reverse complement strand
TCATTTAATGTTGAATATTCTTATTTTTTACCTTTCTGTATATACAAGTTTGATTGTTACAAACATCACAGGAATAACTGCTTTTTTTAACATTTCGTCCAATACCAATAATACCACTTACTGATTTGATTGGAGTCATCAAACAACTGGATGAAAGTGTAATATCACAGACTTGGTCCGGCAACAAAGAAAAAAGTAATTTTTGATCCTCTACAGGCCAATTACAATATCCAGGACTATATCGATTCGTTATTTTCAACCCCTCCTTTTCTACAATCTTTTCTAATTCGGATTGAATATAATCCATCGCTTTTTCAACAACAACACTTCCCATAGTATCTGTTATATATCCTTTCAGATACTCTCCTTCTTTATTATATTCATTGGAATAATCAGTAAAACCTTGTCCGGCTGTACAAATAAAAACCGCAATTTTTTCTACACCTTCCATGAATCGACAAACCTTTCGAGAAGTCTTAATTGTTTGTCCTGCTATTCGTATTTCTCCTGTTTCAGCAAACCGTTCAATGTCTTCAAAAACAATATATCCTCCTTGAATCTTTGATATTTGAGGAACTTGCTCTAGAACTTCCATCACTTCACAGACTACCGGATTATCAGGAGATCGATCCTCTTCATGAAGCATATCAAAAATATCTTCAGATTGAAGATCTATTTCTTGAATTGTCGGATTATAATATGTAAGCGTACCCTTCATCGAATCTTTTTATATTCTACTATTATACACCGACAAGGCATGATAATAGGCCTCTATATTTTCTTCTGGTACACATGGTGGGACATCACATCCTGTAGATAATACGAAATTCGGATACTCTGCAGTTTGTTCCAATAAAGTAGAAACCTCTTTTTCTACTTCTTCTGGAGACATCATACGAAGCACTCCTACCGGATCAATATTTCCCATAACCAATGTATCACTTGGGCATTGTTTCAAGACATCTGTCATTGATATTGCATTACCAAAATGATATGCTTTTGCTCCTGTATGTATCATAGCCTCCGTACATTGACCTGTATTACCACAGTTATGCAAAATCACCATAAATGATTCATCTTGTACCTTTTCGATGATTTTCTTTATATATATGGAAGAGAATTGCATACAGTCCTCATTTGATAGTAATCCGGCAGCTGGTTCAGCCATAACGGCTCCAAGACATCCCGTTTTCTTCAATTCCATACAATAATCTTCAATAAACTGTGTACACTTTTCAAGTAGCAGCGTGATAGCATCCGGTTCCAAATAACAGTCAACCATTATTTCAGACATACCATATAGTCTTCCTGCTAACGAAAAAGGACCGATAACTCCTGCAAAGACTGGTTTATCCGAAATCATTTCCACAGCTCTCTTATTTGCCAATATATATTCTGGAATTCTTCCGGCTGACATTGATGGTATTTCTAAAGCTTCTATGCTACTTGCATCAACCAAATTACCTAAGATATGAGGCATATCATTTTCAGGGAATTCAATAGAACTACCAAAAGCTTCAGCTTCTACTGTAAGATCCATAATTACAGTAGCGGCTTTTGAAGGATATTTTTTACTCAATTCATAAATAGCTTGCGCATGTTTCTCTCCACTCTGAACAACATCTTTAACTGTTGCACCGATCATCTCGATACCAGGATGGGTCATAATAGGCACAGTGAAACTTTCACGGGCATTTATTATATCACTAATCCAATTATCTACATTCATATGCGTCTCTATTATCCAACCAATTTGTCAAAAATATCAACCAAAGCTTGTGGCTCATCTGTATAATAATCTGCTCCTATCTGCTGTGCAAATTCATTATTTAAAGGCGCGCCACCTACACATGTTATAGTTTCTGGGAATTCAGCCTTAATCTGTTTGTTGATTTTTTCCATGTTAGCCATGGTAGTAGTAAGTAATGCAGACATACCAACAAACGCTCCCGGATGAAGTTTTATAGCTTCAATAAATTTTTCAGCAGGAACATCCACACCTAAGTCAATAACTTCATAGCCATTTCCTTCTGCGATCATGCAAACCAAATTCTTACCGATATCATGCAAATCACCTTCTACCGTACCGATAATTAATTTTCCTTTTCGTTGAACAGAACCATCTATAAAATATTTTTTCAAATGTGTCATAGCTCCATTCATTGCTTTAGCACTCATCAATACCTGAGGAACAAACACCTTTCCTTCACGGAATTTCACACCAATACGTCCCATACCAACAATTAAACCTTTTGATAGGACATCTGAAGGATTTACACCCTCTTCTAATGCCTGTAAAGTTAGTTCATCAGCACCTAACTGTCCTTTCATGGTTGGTGGATAAGGAGACTTCTGGTTTATTTTACCGTTTTCTACACATAATGCAATTTGTTCTAAAATTTCACTCATACCTCTTGTATTTTTGATTGATTATTTATTTACGATAATTATGCTGTTTAAATATTAATAAACATAGTTCTTACAAAGATAAGTATATGTTTTTATTATTACTTAATAATTCAGAGATTTTACAAAAAATGTACAACGTGAGCATCTCCACTATAGGTTGCACCAACCGTATATTGAATCGCAGTTGGAGAAAATCGTTCTTCAAAGAAATAATGACAATGACCACAAAGAATAGCTTTCAACAATTTCTGTTCTTTCAACCAAGCAATAAAATCAAGCGTCGCTTTATCTGCTTTCTGCTGAACAGTACGATTTTTCCATTGCTTATCCAATGGTAAATTAGGATTATGCTCATACGTTGATGTTATTTCTATTGGAGCACCGGTCATATATCCGGCAATACCTTTTGTTTGTTCCAAACTATATGCACAATGTTTGGGTGTATATAAAGGAACATGACATAACATCACTATAGGAAGTCCTTTTTGAACCTCTAACTCCATCAATTCATGTTGCTTTTCTGTAAAATAATAATAGACATCATCAATTGAAACCAAATTAACCCCATTCACTATACGAGAAGATAGAGTCAAATCATTCGGATACGCGTCTTGTAATTTGGAAAAACTTTCAGCCTTGTAGGCTTCATCTTCTTTAGCCTCCCCTACGAATTGAGAATACTCATGATTACCAGCCGATGTAAACCAATCTGCAGATTTAAAATGAGTAGCAATGAAATCCAAATTAGCTTCACTGACAAAATCTATAAGATCACCAGTATGCAGAAGAAGCATATCATGTTCTTTCGCATAACGTATAGCTTCTTCAAAATAATGCTCTCCCCAAGGGAATATTTTTGATCTTTTAGAAGCTAGTTTGATTTTTCTTTCAATATCCCGGTTATCGACACGTGCTATATGCGTATCTGATATGTGTAAAGCTGAAAATGGAGAAGATGCTTTCACTGGGATTTTTATTTCCTTTATCTGTAAAGGATTCAACTTATTGACAGGACGTTTCACTTCAGCTCTAACAAGATTAGGCAATTCAGCTGCAAGTATCACTCCACCGCATAAATGTATAAAATCACGCCGATTCATGGATTTTCAGTATTAAATTTTTAAAGAGTTCAAATATAATAATTATCAAACAAACCTAAACTATTTTCATCTATTATTACATTAAATAGAAGCTTTCTATAATGTGGTATATTTTGAATACATCTACTTCTTTTTCATATACTTAGTAGATTACTTCATTATATAAATAAAGTAATTTTGTTTTTATAAAAATTATACAATTAGTTTGATTGTATCAAAAATTATCTATTCCTTTGTACTATATCAATAATGACAAGAATAAATGTATCACTAAAAAATATAAAGATATGATGAAAAGAGCATTATTTACAGTTTTGATGTTCATGGGATTGGCATTATCAGCTTCCGCACAGGAAGAAGAATTGTTCTACTATAGGGATTCGAAAGGTACAGAGTTTACGATCCGCGATTTTATCGACCGTAAGGCTATGACTTATCGTTTCGATGGCGATAGCGAAGACGAATGTACGATGGAAATGAGAAACTATAAGAAGAACGGTAATACTGAAACCTTCGATATCTATGCTAAATTTGGATATGAAAAAGGGAAGAAAAGAGGTTCCATTACCATTGTAACAAACCCTGATTTGGTTGTTGCCAAAGGTCAAGAACTTGATCTTTCCAAGCAGACTGTTACTATCAAAGACGGACAGACCCAAAAGTTCTACTTCTTGACTGGAGAGCAATACAATAAGTAT
>JAFYOM010000152.1 GCA_017560165.1 Parabacteroides sp. | reverse complement strand
CTCTTGACCTGCACGTAGCGTGCAGGATTATAATGAAAATGCAGAAAGGGGTGAATGCAATGAAAAGACTTAGTGAAGTTTGCAAAATCGTAGGTGTTACCCGTAGAACTCTGCAAGAATACGACAAGGTCGGATTGCTGAAACCAACGAGTACCACTGAGGGCGGATACTGGCTCTATGATGATGCTGCAATTCAGAAGCTGCTCTTGTTTCAGATTTTTGTGGAGGTCGGCTATGAGCGCAAAACCATAAAGGCGCTCTTGGAATCCCCTACTTTGGATATGCTTGAGGAATTTGAACGTTTGATTGATACCCTTGAGAAAAAACGTAAAAGGATCGATGGTATGATCAACACCATCAAAAACTTAAAGTTAACGGCGAAACTGCCGGAGAGTACTCTTCGTGCGATGGGTAATATGGATGTTACACGCATTTACAAAGATAAGAGTTTTGCCTCATATCTTGAGGAATCCATCGTAAATGCTGCAGAATATACTGAAGCCGACAGCGCAGAAGCAGAATTGTATATGCCGTTCTGGTATAACCTTGTTGCTATAGGATGCTTTATGGGGATGCCTGAAGATTCTGCACAAGTCCAAACTGCCGTTGAACAATCCTACAAGGATATGATCGAGATGGCGAAAGAAGACGAGGATGACTCGGATGAAGACTTGACTGATGCAGAGCTTGCAGAGGCCTTTTTGGAAGGTATACAGGAAATGGTAAATGATCCAGAACTCCTGCAGGTGGTTGAACTTCAGTGCGGAGAAGGTGCTGCAGAGTATATAATCCGGGCAGTTCAAGTGTTCTGCGACAGTAAGAAACTTATTTAGGACAGTCAGAAAGGAGACGAAAGCTTATGCAAGTATCAGCAAGAATCTTGGGACAGGACTATGGTTTGACGGTAGAGGAAATGAATCGTGTTCTCGTAAAGCAAGGATTTCTTCAAGGCACACCGGGTGATTACAGTATTACGCAGAAATCGTTACAATATGCTGTGGAAAAAGATTTTCATCGTGGCACAGGTGGTTATGCCTGCTATAATCGCTACTGGACAACAAGGACCTTTGATGATTCTATCAAAGAAGCGTTAGATGTGTCTGCTGACCTTATTAATGAAGTACGCAATGAGATAGCGACAGATCGTGCTGCGAGATATGCTGCTCAAGCAGCGGCAAGAGCACAGGCGAATGCGGACTTTTTAGCAAAACAGGCTGCAGAAAAAGCTGCACAGGAAGCAGCAGCGGTTACAGCATTAGAAGTAGATGAGCTTCTTGTTAAGTTGAAGAAAGCTGGAAAAATTGGACTTGCTGTCGGTGGGGTTATTCTTGTAGGCTATGGCATTTACAAGACAGCACCTAAAGTAAAAACATTGTGGATTAAACACCGTGAAAATAAAGCAGACGAAGACCAATGTGACGCTTACTACAGTACATAAAGATGTCACTCAGCACCTTATAAGGAAACAACGATCAGCTCCTAATTGAGTGTTTTTATCTTTGGAGAGAAAAGATAATATTGACAGCTCGAAAACGAAATAAAGTATTTAATAAAGCGTCTATTTGAATTACTCCGGAATGTTTGTTTCGGGGTAATTTATTTTATATAGATATCAAAATAAATTAAATCACAAATCTTGCATTAAATCAAAAGTAATGATATAATGATGATGTAATTGGAGGTGCATATATGGAAAAAACGTTGAATTATCTGCGAGAGATATTTGGAGTTAATATAAGAACTGAATATGGGAAATTTTACAATGCTTTCCCAATGTATATGACAGAACGATATAAATTTCATTTTTTAAAGCTGCCTACTGAGGATACATCATACGTATTGGTAAAGCCGCTCGAAAAGCAAGATATTAATATCAATCAAATTAAAAAGCAGATTAAGCAGATATATAGCCATTCCAAATCAGTGCCTATTTTTGTTTTTGAGAGTTTGCGTTTGTCTCAAAGAAACATATTAGTTAGAAATCAGATCCCATTTATTCAACCGGATAACCAAATCTATATTCCTAATATTATGATTAATTTGAGCCAGAAGGAAATTGTTGCTAAAGAATATGCAGAAGAATTTTCTATAGCAGCGCAAGTGACGTATATCTATCTTTTGTTGAATGATATAAAAGAAACAAATGCACCACGATTATCAATGGAAATACCATATTCAAAAATAACGCTTAATCGTGCTTTAACAGAATTGGTAAGTAGAGAATTATTATATACAGAAGGTAATGCTACCCGTAAAATATATAAAACAATTGAAAAAGATGAAATGTGGGAAAAAGGAAAAAAGTTTCTTTTCAACCCGGTAGAGAAGGTGTTTTATGCAAATTACGATTTAGATCATAGGGAATTGTTTATATCCGGTGAGACAGCTTTATCGAGATTAGGAACAATGTTAAACGATTCTACCATAGGTTTTTTTGCAACGACATCTGAAAAAATTAAAAGCTTGGATGAAAACTGTTTAGTCAATAAATACGATATAGTTTCAGACAATTATTTGGTTATAGAACAATTTAGATATAATCCAGGCTTTTTATCTAAAACGAACTATATTGATATTATATCTTTATATGCTCAGCTTAAAGATAGTGATGATGAAAGGATACAAATTGCCTTAGAAGAATTGCTGGGGGACTTATATGATTAGTATTAACGGATTAAATAAATTTAGAGAATTCTTTGCTCAGTACGAAAACAACTATGTATTGATAGGTGGTACAGCGTGTGCCATTATTTTTGATGAAATTGGTGAGGATTTTAGAGCCACAAAAGATTTAGATATTGTTCTTATTGTGGAAAACATAAATGATGAATTTGGGAAAAAATTGTGGGATTTTATCAAGAATGCAGAGTATGAAGTGGAATTTGGTAAAGAAAAGAAATGCTTTTACCGTTTTAAGAATCCGAAAAATAATGATTTTCCAAAGATGATAGAACTGTTTTCCAGAAATCAGAATATTTCTTTACCGGAAGATATTCACTTGATTCCAATTCATGTTTCAGATGAAATATCAAGTCTATCCGCTATATTGTTAAATGATGATTATTATCAATTTATGCTTGCTGGTAAACGTGTTATTGATGGTATTTCTGTTTTAGATGAGAAATACCTTATTCCTTTTAAGGCGAAAGCTTGGTGTGAACTTGTTGAACGTAAAAAACAAGGTGAGGAGGGACAATCTCGTCATATAAAGAAACATTGTAAAGATATTGCCAGTTTAGTAAGACTTTTGCCAGCAGATACAAAAGTTGAATTGTTTGGTATGGTAAAAAAGGATATGCAGACTTTTGTGGACGACATTTTAACAAGCGAATTTGTGCCTGGTAATGTAGAAAGCACAAAATTACATAGTCTGTTGAAAGAAATTTATTTATAAAATACTTTTATAGGTTGGTGAAATGATTATGCATAAAAAGGGGAAATGGTTTATACAAAAATCAAAGGATTGGTTTGAACGATATAAGTCATTGTTGCTTGTGGTATTTGTAGTAATTATATTCATTTTAACCCCTCCACTTATAAATTTGGTGATCAGCACAGAAGCATTTGTATTTCCATCATTTTTTGGATTTATTAATGATTCCAATAAAGATGCATGGATTGATTTCTTTGGAGCTATTATTGGTGGGGCATTAACTTTGATTGGTGTGGCGTGGACGATAAACGATCAAAACAATAAAAGACGTGAAGACGCAATGGATGCGTTTAAACCTATTCTGGTTGCAAATGCGTGCACCTATGAAAAAATTAAGGGCATCAATGGTGACAGCAACAGTAGGGTTTTTGAATGCATCTTGGAAT
>JAFYOM010000151.1 GCA_017560165.1 Parabacteroides sp. | reverse complement strand
ACCTATTGGAAATGAAGTGATAAAAGCCATTCAAGAGGTTGAAAAAGAAGGATTATCTGTTGCTCATTATGATATAATCTACTTAAAACCGATTGATGAGGAATTGTTACATGAAGTAGGCAGCCAGTTTGAATACATCATCACGGTAGAAAATGGCGTTATAAAAGGTGGTTTGGGTAGTGCTGTTTTGGAATTTATGGCAGATCAAGGATATAGACCTTGTGTGAAACGTATTGGTGTTCCAGATGACTTTATTGAACATGGAACAATTCCAGATTTATATAAGTTGTGTGGAATGGATGCGCATAGTATTGCTTCTGAGATAAGAAGCATGTTAGGTAAGGATAATTGATTCTAAAGTTAGTTCAGATGAAAATTATTATAGCTGGAGCAGGTGAAGTTGGTACGCATTTAGCAAAGATGTTATCACAGGAAAAACATGACATCATTTTGATGGACCCCAGTGAAGAACGCTTGAATTTCACAAATTCAAGCATGGAAATTTTACCAATGGTCGGAAATCCGACATCTATTAGAGAGTTAGAAGAGGTCGGTATCGGCAAAGCTGATTTGTTTATTAGTGTAACCCCGGAAGAAACAACGAATATAACAGCAAGTATTTTAGCTTCAAAGTTAGGAGCTCGTAGAACTCTAACTCGAATCAATAATTACGAATATCTTTTGCCAAAGAATAAGGAACTATTTGAAAAAATGGGTATTGACTCTATGATTTACCCCGAAATGTTAGCGGCAAAAGAGATTGTAACAGCAGTAAAACGCCCTTGGACTCGTCAGTATTGGGAATTGTTTGGAGGGGCTCTGATTTTGATAGGAGCTAAGATTCGTGAAAATTCTGAATTGGTTAATAAGCAGTTGTTTGAATTGTTGAGTGAACAAAAACTGTATCACATTGTTGCGATTAAACGGCAAAGTGAAACCATTATCCCACGAGGTTTAGATCAGATAAAGGCTGGTGATATTGTCTTTTTTACTACCACAAAAGAGCATATAGAAGATGTACGTCTACTTGCTGGTAAACCGGATTTAGAAGTTAAAAAGGTTATTATCATGGGAGGTAGTCGTATTGCAATCAGAACATGTCAATATCTTCCTAATAACATTCGCATAAAGATTATTGAACCGAATAAAGAGAAAAGTCATCGTATTGCGGAGATTGTCCCTAAAAATGTTTTGATAATCAATGGGGATGGGCGTGATACGGATTTACTTCTGCAAGAAGGTATTCAAGAAGCTCAGGCTTTTATTGCATTGACTGAAAATTCCAGTACCAATATTTTGGCATGTCTTGCCGCTAAACGAGCAGGAGTGTTTAAAACTATCGCAAAGATTGAAAATATAGATTATATCCCTTTGGCAGAGAGTATGGATATAGGGGCTGTAATCAATAAGAAATTGATAGCAGCTAGCCATATTTATCGTTTTTTGTTGGATGCGGATGTTTCTAATGTTAAATGTTTGACATTCGCAAATGCGGATGTCGCAGAATTAGTGGCCCGTCCTAATTCTAAAATAACCAGAAAACAGGTAAAAGATTTGAATCTTCCTAAAGATATGACATTAGGAGGTTTAATTCGTAATGGTGAACCAATGATGATTAAAGGGGATACGCATATTCAAGCGTATGACCATGTGGTTGTATTCTGTTTGGATACAGCTATGCGTAAATTAGAGGATTATTTTAATTAATATGTTGAATGTCCGTTTTATATTGAAAATGTTGGGGATAATGTTTATCCTCGAAACATTTTTTATGCTACTGGCTACGGCTGTCTCTTTTGGATATAAAGGTGATGATTTTCCTGCTTTTCTTCAAACCACCGGTTTAATGTTTGGAGTGGGGATTCTTTTTACTTTAATAGGATATAAAGCGAATGATCGTACTGCTGGTCGTAGAGAAGGCATGTT
>JAFYOM010000150.1 GCA_017560165.1 Parabacteroides sp. | reverse complement strand
TTCCCCTATGGCATTCCCTTCTTGAAATGAAATCTTCAATTCTGCGTTGTTACAACATTTCTTATTAGAAGGACATGCTTCTGGTTGGGTTGTTGTTTGGCTATTACATCCAATTAAAGTAGAACCTCCAACTGCAAATGCAGTGCTGGCTAACGATGTTCTTAAAAAATCTCTTCTATTGATTGCCATATTTATTTCTTTTTTTCTTCACGAGGTTTACCTGGAACAGGAACAGTAAATCCTGTCATATCCATTTTTCCTAAATTAAGATCTTTTGGAGTGTAATCAATAGGAGATGCAGTCATTGCGTCCCAAGTTACTTCGCTACCTGTATATGCAGCTTCACGTCCCATAATGGCAGCCATGTTAGATATGGCAGTTTCTGAAGCTTGCTCGATAGGCTTGTTTGCACGGATACAATTAATCCAGTTTACATGTTCTAATGTGTATGGGTTGGTTTGAGCAAATGTCGCTTTTTCGGCATCATGATCGTATTGCCAAATTACATTTCCTGCTAAATCTTTAATAACTTGACCTGAACTATTCCATGATCCTTTGGTTCCTTGAATAAATTCACTTACATTGTTTGCACAACCATCAATTTGACGACACATGCTATGTAAATGAATTCCATTTTCCATTGTGAAATCAACACTGAAGTTGTCATATTGATCACCTGTAATACGACGTTGACGAGATCCGAAAGCTACAGCTTTTACCGGTTTTAAACCACTAAACCATGTGAAGACATCAATATTGTGAACATGTTGTTCAACGATATGGTCACCTGATAACCATTTCCAGTTAACCCAGTCTTTAATCATGTATTCACAATCGCTCCAACCTTTTTGACGTTCGCGGAACCACAACATGTTTTGATTCCAATAGACAGTACCACCAGTGATTTCACCAATAGCACCTTCCATTATTTTTTTGTATGCAGATAAATAACTACGTTGATGGTGACGTTGTGTACCTGTGATGACACAAAGATTTTTCGCTTGAGCCTGTTTTGCAGTAGCCATGATGGTACGATAACCTACAGGGTCTACACAAATAGGCTTTTCCAAAAATGAATGTTTATTCTTTTCTGTTGCATATTGGAAATGGACTGGACGGAAAACAGGAGGTGTAGCGATGATTACAACATCAACTCCACTATCTATTACTTGTTTGTATGCATCTAATCCAACAAATCTTTTATCAGCAGGAATATCAACACCCTTTTCTTTTAGTTTGTCTGCTAACTTATCTACTTTTTCTTGGAATGTGTCTCCTAATGCGATAATTGTTACACCATTTGCAGCAGCCAAGAAATCCATTGCAGCTCCTGAACCACGTCCACCACAACCGATTACACCTGCTTTTAATTCTCTACCATCAGCTGCTTTATCAGGTAGTTCAGGTATATAATATGTTCCAGGTTCTTTAAGTGGTTTATTTGCTGCTTCATTGCTGCCACCAGAACATGATGTTAAGACTGTTGCACTACCTGTTCCGATAGCTCCTAAAGCACCGGCCATTGCAGAACTTTTTAAAAAAGATCTTCTGCTAATACTGTTTTTACTTTTCATGATATGTTTTTTTATTTATATTTTAATATTATTTAACTTGGAGAGAAGGGTCTGGTTCACATACAACGCGGAAACCAATACCACGAATATCAGAATACCACCAAATACTTTTAGGATTTTGAGGGTCTGTTTTTAACCATGCATCGTGTTTCGTAAAATCACGTGCTGCTGCACGAACATCTGCTGCGTCAGATGTGTAATTACCTCCACGAACCACCCATTCATCACCTTCTGTATTTATAGGATTAACAACATTATCTCCTCCTTTACTATAAGCTTTAACATCGTATTTATCAGCGCAGTATTCCATTACGTTTCCTAACATGTTTTTTAAACCGAATGGATTTGCTTTCACCTCTTTAGGCTCTTGTGTTTTGTTTTTGCTGTTTTTTGCATAAATGACATAAGAACTGATACTATCTGTTTTAGCTGCAAAGAACTTACGCCAAAAACCTTGATCAGAGAATTCAGAAGGTTCGCCTGCAAAGAAATAAGGGGTATTTGAACCTCCACGAGCTGCATATTCCCATTCCGCTTCTGTCGGAAGGCGATATTTTTTACCGGTTTTTTTAGATAGCCATTGGCAGAATGTCTCTGCAGCATAATGAGTCATGGTGATAGCTGGACGTTCTCCGCCACCCCATCCTTGATCAGGGAATCCAAATGGAGGTGTTGGTCCGGAAATGGCATCAACATCAGGATCATTACTATTATTTTCATAAACAGTTTCTGGTGAGGTACGACCTTCACTCATTGTCTGTCCGTAGAAAGCCCAATATTGATCCCATGTTACTTCTAATTCAGCCATGAAAAAAGGACTGACAGTAACCTTCCTAATAGGAGATTCATCTTCTTTATGGAAGTCTTCTTTTTCGGAACTACCCATATTGAAAGATCCTCCTGGAATAGCAACCATCTTAAATGAAACTGCTGTTCCTGGAATCTGTTCTATGTAATCGTTGAATGATGTAATAGTTGTCGCTTCTTTAAAATATAAACTGGTATCAATAACCATAGAAGAGGTTGGTATTCCTGTTAATTGACCATGACTGTAGTCTGGATTGTAATGTCCTGCGTCAAGGTGACAACTAATACATTGTAGGTCTAATTTTTTTTCATTTTCATCGTAATATAAATGGGCTGTAATACCTTCCTGTGTTATTCCTTCAGGAAATAAATTTTGATGACATTCTTTACAAGATTCATTAGGAATGTATTTGATAGCATGTTCTAATTCAGATTTCATGTTCCAATCAAAATCTGCACTGTCTTTTGTAAGATATGCCCATGCGTCTTTTAAACCTAATTGAACTTTAGCCGAATAATGACTCCATGTCTCATTTTGTGGAGGAAGATGACATGCAACACAGTGAGTTTTTACTCCACTACCATTGTTTACATGTTTAGATAATTTCCAACTCTCTTGTGCATGTGGATGGACATGACATGCCATACAAGATTCATCTGAAGAAAAATAAACGGATGTATTATAAAGCGCAATCATGATTCCTGCACCTAAAAATAATCCGAGAAACAGTATAAAAGATTTGCTTTTAATGTAGTTTTTCCTTCTTTTTTTAGAGTAGTTATTAGAACTCTTATTTGCCCCCATTTTATGGATTGTTTATTGTTAAACTATGTTATGAAAATCGGCAATAAAAGTAATAATTTTTTATAATACGTGAAAGAATGACCCTGTTATTTAACGTAATATGGTCTTGTGTTATGCTTTTTTATTGATAAAAAAAGGTGAGCGACTTGTTTTCTTGAAAAAGAACTAAGTCGCCCACCTTTAAAAATTAAAATTTAGATTGTATAGGTTGCATTATAAATGTGAATTCGTAATCATCATACGGAATTTGATATTTTTTCATAGGAGAGGCTCCCCATGTATTGATACATCCTAACCCCATCTGTATTTTGTCGATACACATATTGGTGTAATTAATTGGTTGTACAAACTCAGAGTGTTTTTGTTCTTTCTTTGTTCCATCATCTAATGATTCAATAGAATAATGTAATGCAGAAGCTGAGAATGGCGCATCAGATATGAACATTAATCCATTACCTCCTTTGTCTGTTTGTTTCCACCAACGAATATCTGTTTTGTTTCCATTTTCTTGTGGTCGGACATAAGAATAGAATTGTTCTGATACTGTTTGTTTGTAGTGACCTAGGTCGGTAACATTGTTACGGTCTGAGTAATTTTCAATTGGACCTCTTCCGTAGAAGTTGATTTGATCCAATTTTTTAGGCATCTGAATTTGCATACCAAAACGATACATATCCATTATTTCAGCAGACTTATCTGTTGTCATTTTTTGTGAAACTTTGATAGCTCCTTCATTGTTGATTTGATAAGTCAAATACAATTTGGCTTTTACTGAAGGCATTTCGTATTCTGCATTTACGATGGCTAATCCATTTTCTATTTTGTGTGTTAAAGATTTTAGATTTATTTCAGGATTATTCCATGTCGCATATTTTTCTTTTTGTCTTTTTGCTGTAATATCATTGTCTGTTGGAGCACGGAAGAAGTTTGGAGTTAACTTACCATCTTCTTTCAACATAGCCATTCCGTTTACATCATATCTACAAAGGAAACCATCTTTTTTGAAAAAGTCTAATCGGAAGTTTTCACCTTCAACTATTAAATAAAAATTGTCATTATCTTTAATAGTTGGAATAACTGTTACAAGATTACTTCTCTGTCGATTTTGAATATCCAATTTGGGGGCTTGATATGGACGGATTGCTAACTGGTTTTTAGCAACTATATGACCTGCAGGTAATAATGTTTCTGCTTTTTTTAGTTTGAAAGCTATATTCAATAAAAGCTCTTTATTTGGACAAATTTCATTTGTGTTGTAACTTAATTGAATCTGTTTTGTCTGTTGAGGAGCAACTTGAATATCTTGGATAATACCAGTTTGAAGAACTTCACCATCTGCTACGAGTTGCCATTCTGCATAATAGCTGCTTAAATCGCGGAAGAAGTTTTCGTTATATACATTGATTTTTCCATTTGCTAAATCTGCAGGAGTAACCCAAATTGATTGTTGGATATGACCTACTTCATACATGTGAGGGTTCGGTTTACGATCCGGGCTAATCAAACCATTATTTAAAAAGTTGTTATCTGTTCCATCATAACGATTCCAGTCTCCTCCATATGCATAGAAAGAAATACCATTTTTTTCCCAACGTTGAGATTGATCAACAAAATCCCAAATGAATCCTCCTTGATAGTTCGGATATTTACGAATTAAATCCCAATATTCTTTAAAGCCACCCTGTGAATTACCCATTGCATGTGCATATTCGCATTGAATAAGTGGTCTGTTATCATTGCTTTCACAGAATTTTTCACAGCCTTTATAGTCTAAGTACATAGGGCAAAAAATATCAGTATGAGGATCTAATTCAGCACGTTCGTACTGAACAGGACGAGTTTTATCTTCCTTTTTTACCCAGTCATAACATTCCTCAAAGTTTGGACCAAAACCTGCTTCGTTTCCTAAAGACCAGAAAATGATAGCTGGGTGGTTGTAACTGCGTTGTACATTGCGTTGGTTACGTTCTAAATGGGCTTTAGTAAAAATTGGATTTTTAGCTAAAGTTTCTTCTTTATAACCCATACCATGAGATTCGACATTCGCTTCTGCAATTACATAAAGACCATATTGGTCACAAAGTTCATACCATAAATTGTTGTCAGGATAATGGCAAGTACGAACAGCATTGATGTTAAACTCTTTCATGATTTTAATATCTTGTAGCATGCGTTCACGAGACATGATATATCCTTTATCCGGGTCTATTTCATGACGGTTTGCTCCTTTGAATAAAACCGGTTGTCCGTTGACTAATACTTGTGAATTCTTAAGTTCTATTTTACGGAAACCAACCTTTAAAGGAATGACTTCTGTCGTTTGATTTCCATCTTTAAGAGTTGCAATTAAAGTATATAAATTAGGAGTTTCTGCGGTCCATTTTTTAGGATTGTTGATTGCTAAATCTGTAGATAATTTACCTGATCCTTTTAAGGTAGAAGTAACAATTTCTTTACCAGTATTATCTAATAATTTTAAATCAACACTACCGTTCCCAATCAAATTTAATGCAATATTTAATGTTGCATCTTTGTATTGAGCATCTAAATCTGGAGTCACGCGAATGTCTTGAATGTACTTTTTATTTCTTGTATATAAATAACAATCACGAGCAACACCAGAGAAGCGTAAAAAATCTTGATCTTCTAAATAAGTACCATCACACCAACGGAAGACCTGGAATGCAAAGATGTTTTTACCCGGTTTTAAATATTTAGTTAAGTTAAACTCAGCTTCTAATTTGCTGTCTTCACTATAACCGACAAATTGGCCATTTACCCAAAGATACATGTTGGATGTAACTGATCCGAAATGTGCAAAAATCTCTTTGCCATTCCAATCTGCAGGGATGATTATCTCTTTACGATAAGAACCTACGTTGTTGTTTTCAATAGGAACAATAGGAGGGTTGTTTTTGTATTGATTTTTCCAAGCGTAACCATAATTGACATAAATCGGATTTCCATATCCGTTTAGTTCCCATAAACCGGGAACTTCTAGGTTATCCCAACCTTTGTCGTTGTAGTTTACTTTATAAAAATCAGTAGGACGCATGTCTGCATCTTTAACCCAAAAGAATTTCCAGGTTCCATTAATTGACATGTAATTTTCAGAAGATTCTTTACAACCTTTTAATGCTTGTTCTTCATTTGAATAAGCAAAATAATTGGTATGCATAGGGGCGCGATTGATCTGATTGATGTTTGGATCTTGCCACTCCTCTTTTTGTGCAAAAGTTGTTGTCCCAATAAATGATAAACAACAAGCTACAAGTAAGTTTAATTTCATAAAGCTATTTTTTATTTGATATTATTCAATCCATTTTTGCCATTTTGTTTCATTGCTGTATCCTGATGCAACCATTGTTTCGATGAATTGCATACCACGGACACCGTCATATACAGTTGGAAAATCCAACCATTCTTCTTGAGGTTGTTCCCCGCACTCTAATGCTCTGACAGTAAGAGCGAAATTACGGTAAATATTGGCGAATGATTCTATGAAGCCTTCTGGATGACCGGCTGGCGTACGTGTATTCCATAATGTGTTTTCGGCTAAATATCCGTTGTTGCCTATATGGAGAATTTCTGTAGGGCGATTCGGCCACTTTAGTTGTAGTATATTGGGTTCCATCTGACGCCATTCTAAACCTCCTTTATCTCCATAAATACGAATGCGAATATTGTTAGCTTCACCTGTGCAAATTTGTGTAGCCATAAGGACTCCTGTAACATCTTGTTCAAAGTGTAAGAAAGCAGCTCCGTCATCATCCACTGGACGGCCTTGAACAAAAGTGTTAAGTTCGGCACATAGTTCTTTAACTTTTAGTCCGGTTATATATTCGCAAAGATGCCATGCGTGTGTACCTATGTCTCCTATACAACCTGCTTTCCCTGAACGTTTTGGGTCACATCGCCAACCTGCATTGTTCCCTCCTAAAAGTTCTATTCTTTCAGAAAGCCATCCTTGGGTATATTCTGCGTATATACGACGTAATTTACCTAATTCTCCATTTGCTATCCTTGCTTTAGCCTCTTTAATTGCGGGATATCCTGAATAGACGTGGGTTAAAGCGAGTATGAGTCCTGTTTCTTCAACTTTTTGTTGTAGTTGCTTGGCCTCTTCTAACGAAAAAGTCATTGGTTTATCTAAAACGACATGAAACCCTTTTTCTAAAGCCATTATAGCCGGATCGAAATGTAAATGGTTAGGGGTAACAATCGAAACAAAATCCATTCGTTCTCCTTTTGGAAGCTTTAGCTCTTCCTCAAACATTTCCTGGTAAGATTTGTATATACGATTTTCTGGTAGAAAATAGGTGCGACCAGATGAAATAGACATAGTGGGACTTGAACTAAAGCAACCGCATACCAATTCTATTTGATTGTCCATGAATGCTGCTTGACGGTGAATTGCTCCTATGAAAGCATTGTTCCCACCACCAATCATCCCCATTCTGAGTTTTCTGTTTTTCATGTATGATATGATTCATTTGGAATATTTTCCAAAAATACAAATAGTTTTGAATATCACAATTAAATATAGTTATTCAGATTAGAGAAGATGAGAGTTATCTGATCTTTGAGAAGTGTGAAAGTGTAGAAATAAAAAAAGCACGGAACGAGAGGCTCGAACTCCCGACACCTGGTTTTGGAGACCAGTGCTCTACCAACTGAGCTAGTTCCGTGTTTGCGGTTGCAAAGGTAGAATAATAATTTGAATGTCCAAAAGTTTTTGTGTAAAAATGAACAAATTGTATTTTGTAGTTGTTTTCTTATATTATTGTTGTACTTTTATAAATCGGAATAAAATAATAAACATAATTTTCGAAAAAAATATGGAAAATGAATTAGAAATGAATGCCAATCTTTTGGTATCTTCTTTAAAGAAACCAGCATCTGAATTTACAAAAGCAGATATTATTTCTTTTATAAAAGAGAATGATATTCGTATGGTTAATTTTATGTATCCGGCAGGTGACGGACGCTTGAAGACATTGAATTTTGTAATCAATAATATTGCTTATTTGGATGCAATTTTAACATGTGGAGAACGTGTTGATGGATCAAGTCTTTTCTCTTTTATTGAAGCTGGAAGTAGTGACCTATATGTAATACCTCGTTTTCGTACTGCATTCGTTGATCCTTTTGCTGAATTACCAACATTGAGCATGCTCTGTTCGTTTTTCAATAAAGATGGTGAACCGCTTGAAAGTTCTCCTGAATATACTTTGCATAAAGCAAGTGTAGCTTTTACTGAGGTTACAGGTATGGAGTTTGAAGCAATGGGTGAGTTAGAATATTATGTGATTGCTGATGAAGAAAACCTTTATTCGGCTACGGATCAACGTGGTTATCATGAATCAGGTCCATATGCTAAATTTAATCAGTTCCGTACTCAGTGTATGCAGTATATTGCTCAAGCTGGTGGACAGATCAAGTATGGCCATTCTGAAGTTGGAAACTTTGCATTAAATGGAAAGATTTATGAACAAAATGAAATAGAGTTTTTGCCAACTAAGGTTGAGGATGCTGCAGATCAATTGATGATTGCGAAATGGGTTATCCGTAATTTGGCTTATGAATATGGGTTAAATATTACGTTTGCCCCAAAGATTACGACAGGAAAAGCTGGTTCAGGATTACATGTTCACATGCGTATAATGAAAGATGGTAAGAATCAGATGTTGCAAGATGGTGTATTATCTGAAACTGCACGTAAAGCAATTGCAGGTATGATGGTGTTAGCTCCTTCCATTACAGCATTTGGAAATACAAATCCAACGTCTTATTTCCGTTTGGTTCCGCATCAAGAGGCACCAACTAATATTTGCTGGGGGGATCGTAACCGCTCTGTTTTAGTGCGTGTTCCGCTAGGATGGGCTGCTAAAAGTGATATGTGTGCATTGGCTAATCCGTTGGAAAAGGAAAGTAATTATGATACAACACAGAAACAAACTGTTGAAATGCGTTCACCAGATGGCTCTGCTGATCTTTATCAGTTATTGGCCGGTTTAGCTGTCGCTTGTCGTTATGGTTTTGAGTTGTCAAATGCGTTGGAAATAGCAGAAAATACCTATGTGAATGTAAATATTCATCAGGAAGAAAATAAAGATCGTTTGGCTGCATTAGATCAGTTGCCAGATAATTGTGTGGCCTCAGCTGAACGTTTGGAACAGCAACGTGCAGTATTTGAAGCTTATCGCGTCTTTAGTCCAAGTATGATAGATGGTATCATAAAGAAATTGAAAGGTTATAATGATACCTCATTACGTGAAGATTTAAAGAATGACCAAGAAGGCATGTTGGCTTTAGTAAATCAGTATTTTCATTGCGGATAAGATAATAGAATAGTATTTTCCAAAAGATAAGTATCTGTTTGGAGTTTCATGCTTGAGAAACTTTAGTTCCATGCTAATGAAAAATTTTTTTCATTAGCATGGAACTTTTTGTTAAAGCATACCTAACTGTTCAAACATAGAACGGTAAAAGATTGCTTTCTCTTCTATTGACTTGGGGTATGCGCGGGATGAAGATGGCATACGGTATAAACGAAACTGACGATTATTTAAAGTGAAATTGCTGAAACTTCCTATCTTGGGTTCTTCGGTAGGAGGTAAGACTGATAATAGCGTGTCCATTGCTTTTTGACCGGTTACAACAAGAGCCTTACAAGATGGAATTTGGGGTAAAATTTCATTGGGATTAAGTGCACGGATTACCTCTAAAAAATTGTCGGATGCATTATTTTTTAGTCGAATTACCTCTACGGCAGTGTCTCCGATACCGATACCATGTTTCAAACAGAAAGCTTTGGCTTTTGCTTCGCTGAATGCTTTTTTTGACTCTAAAAAGTATTCACGGTCATTATAAAATATATGCCCGAGTATCCGCCACATATCGTTTTGGATATTCGGGTAATAAAAATTCATAGACCAACGTGTACGGGGAGGAGGAAAACTCCCTAACATCAGCAATTGGGTATTTTTCGGAAGAAAAAATCCTAATGGATGTTGTTCTGTGGTCATTATTCTTTGTCTTCTTTTTTCTTATTCTTTTTGGCGTCTTCTCTAGCCATTAAAACAACATTGTAAACAAAATCAGTCATCCATTGTTCTGAATAACCTAATGTCTCTTTGTATTTACGAATTCTCCATGCCACTTTTTGTACATTGGTGTCTTTCCATTCAGAACGAGTTACAATCTCATGAATAGTTTTTTGTGTTTGTGCATACAAAAGTTTTTTGACTAACATAGAAAAACGGAATTTCCATTGCATCAAATTGTCTAACAAGGAGAACAAATCATTGTTAAATCCTTGGTACATGATGAAATAGGATTTGATATCGTTCTGATTTCGACAATTCTTTTTGATAGATCCGTCAATCTCTTTGAAGAACTCCTCTTTCATGTTGTATTCCTGCATAAGGATTTTACGGACACGTGATTTTTCTGCAATACCTAATTTATTGTTTTGTGTCGGAATTTTCAACATGCGTTTAAATAAAGCCATGTCATTCAAAATGTTTAAGTTGGTAACACCCAACTGAACTGCCATGACGGCTTGATAGTAAACACGTATTAACGTAACAAACTCTTCTACGGAACCTTTTGATACAGCTTCTGATTCTTCTTCTTTTTTCTTAAATAATTTAGAAATGAAATTCATTGTTATTGTATATTAGATTTTCAGCAGGCAAATGTAGTAATTATCTTTAAATTACTGCAAATGATAAACGTTGCGGTTGAATTTTTTATGTAAAGAATGTATCTTTCTATATCTTTGTGCTGCAAATTAAAATGAGAGATGATGTTATGATAAGCTATTTGCAGATAGATAAGCTGACTAAAAGTTTTGGAGATTTAGTTCTTTTTGAAGATATAACGTTTGGTATAGCACAAGGACAAAAAATCGGATTGATTGCCAAAAATGGAACAGGTAAGACTACGTTGTTGAATATTATTGCAGGGAAAGAGGATTATGATAGTGGTGCTGTTGTTTTTCGCAATGATCTTCGGGTTGGCTATTTAGAACAAACTCCTTATTATCCGGAAGGGTTGACTGTTTTGCAGGCTTGTTTTTATTCGCAGAATGAAACTGTTCGGCTAATTGCAGAATATGAACAAGCAATGAATAGTGGTGATCATTCTCATTTGGAGGATATTTTACTTCGGATGGATAATCAAAAAGCGTGGGATTATGAATTACGGGCTAAACAGATTTTAGGACAGTTGAAAATTCATAATTATGATCAAAAAGTAGAGACGCTTTCTGGAGGTCAACTGAAACGGGTTGCATTAGCGAATGTGTTGATAACTGATCCTGAGTTAATTATTCTAGATGAACCGACGAATCATTTGGATTTGGAAATGACGGAATGGTTGGAAGAGTATCTTTCTCGTGCTAATATCAGTATATTGATGGTTACGCATGATCGATATTTCTTGGATCGTGTCTGTAACGAAATTATAGAAATTGACCGAAAACAAATATTTCAATATAAAGGGAATTATAGCTATTATTTAGAGAAACGTCAGGAACGTATGGATGCTCTTGCTACAGAGGTGGATCGTGCTACGAATCTTTTGCGTAAAGAGTTAGATTGGATGCGTCGACAGCCACAAGCTCGTGGAACAAAAGCAAAATATAGAATTGATGCGTTTTATGAGTTGGAAAAAAAGGCTAAACAACGTTTTGATAATAGTTCTGTTAATTTGGATGTTAAAGCTTCTTATATTGGCTCAAAAATTTTTGAAGCGGAACATGTCTGTAAGCGTTTTGGTGATATAAAGATTGTAGAGGACTTTAATTACATTTTTGCCCGATATGAAAAGATGGGAATTGTTGGTAATAATGGGACAGGTAAATCAACCTTTATCAAGATGTTGATGGGTGAGATTGTTCCAGATAGCGGGCGTTTTGATATAGGTGAAACTGTTCGGTTTGGTTATTATAGTCAAGATGGTTTGCAATTTGATGAACAGATGAAGGTAATTGATGTTGTTCAAAATATTGCCGAATATGTTGATTTGGGGGATGGAAAGAAGATGGGAGTATCTCAGTTTCTGAATTATTTTCTTTTTGCTCCTGAAAAGCAACATAGTTATGTTTATAAGTTGAGTGGAGGTGAAAAAAGACGTTTGTATTTATGTACGGTCTTAATGCATAGTCCTAATTTCCTTGTATTGGATGAACCTACCAATGATTTGGATATTGTAACACTGAATGTTTTAGAAGAATATCTGCGTAATTTTAAAGGTTGTGCAATTGTCGTTTCGCATGATCGTTATTTCATGGATAAGGTTGTAGATCATCTGTTGGTATTTCGTGGAAATGCAGATATTAAGGACTTTCCAGGTAATTATACTCAGTATAGAGATTGGAAAGAGATTCAAGAACAAATGGAAAAAGAGGCTGAAGCTTTACGTGTGGAAAAGGTTACGTCTACTGTAGAGAAGAATAATCGACCGGAAAAAGCGCAGAAAAAGAAATTAAGTTTTAAGGAACGAAAAGAATTTGAACTTCTTGATGTAGAAATACCCCAGTTGGAGGCTGAAAAGGAAGAGCTGGAAGTGTTGATGAGTAGTGGTACTTTGAGTAATGAGGAATTATTAGCTAAGTCAGAACGAATAACTCTGTTGATGGCTGAATTAGATGAGAAAACCATGCGTTGGTTGGAGTTAAGTGAATTAGCCTAATGGAAGAGAATAAACCTATCTTATGGAATAGGAATTTCATTCAGTGTTGTATCTCCTATTTTTTGATGAATTTTTCTTTTTATCTATTGATGCCAACGATTCCAATCTATTTGGTTGAGAACTTAGGTATAAATACGACTAATGTGGGAATTGTGTTATCAAGTTATTCGATTGGACTTTTTTGTGTTCGTCCATTTTCAGGATTTTTAGTGGATTGCTTTTCTCGTAAACCTCTTTATTTATTCGCCTTTTTGGTTTTTGCTCTTATGTTTGCAGGGTATTTATTTGCTGTATCGATGCTGACAATTATGTTGGTGCGTTTCATACAAGGTGGTTTTATGGGGTTAACATCTGTTTCTGGAAATACGATTGCCATAGATGTGATTCCTTCTAGCCGTCGTGGAGAAGGGATGGGTTTTTATGGATTAACAATTAATTTAGGAATGTCATTGGCCCCTTTGTTTGCTATGGCGATTTATAATCGTTGGGGATTTTATCCAGTAGTGTATGTTGGATTAATTGCTGCATTATTAG